>JAEUJM010000011.1 GCA_016794585.1 Acidimicrobiales bacterium | reverse complement strand
CGGCGGCGCCGCCAACGCGGCCTCGGCAAGCTCACCCCCGTCGAGTACGAGCTCGCCTTCGCCCCTCACACCACCGACACCCCAGCCGCAGACGCGGCATGATCACTCACAACCACCGTCAACCGCACTCGCGGCAGTCCCTGGGTCATGGGGTGTACCGACGTGCCGCAACGGGCTCGCATGCCGCTCCGCCGGTGCCGATACTCAGGTCCCCGGTGCCCCGTCCGCCAGCCTCGACGCCAAGTAGCGGCCAACCGGAAACCGGACGCCACGCTCACTGGGCGTGGGAGGGCAACGTGCAATCCACTGTGGCCTCGGCGCTGGCCGCTGCGGGCTGGCAGCTGCGTTCCTTGGCCGACACCGCCACTCGGGCCCACGGTGTCGACATCACTGCGGTACGAGACGACCGCCGCCTGCTGGTCGAGGTCAAGGGCTACCCCGCCGGCTCATCGAGCGCCAACACCCAGGCCCGCCACCTATTCGGCGGCGCGCTTCTCGCCGGGATACTGATGGCGGAGGACAAAGGGGCGTGCCGCGTGCTGGCCTTCCCTGACTACCAGACGTACACGACGCTCGTGCGCCGAACCACGGCAGCACTCCAGCAGCTCGCAATCGGCGTGTTGCTCGTCGCCGAGCACGGCGAGGTCAGCGAAGCGATCTCGCCACCCGATGGCGCGGTGCTCTAACCGTGAATCGCGCGATCGTGCTTCTTTCGCCAGGTCCGCCGAATGGCTTCGATCTCCGCTCCGTGAATCTGCGTCAGGTCTGATCGCAGGCCTGGATCGAGCGACTTGTAGAAGGACCGCCGTATCTCCTTGCGGATCCGGTCGAACTGCTCTGGTGGCATGCCCGACTTCGTTCGGACGTCGGCGACAGCGTGCCAACCGTTCGGGCTGAACGCGACCGCGGCAGCGACGTAGCCACCCTTCGATCGCGTCGCCTCGACCGCCCTCTTGTCGCCACCCGGCACGGTCCCAGACGTGGATTCGTCCAGATTGAGATCAGCAGCGACGAGACGATCGATCCGGTCGAGACGCTTGCGCACCGGGTGGTAGCTCGACGCTTGGTGAACGGCGTCCTCGACGGGTCTCCCTGGCCATCGATGGTGGACGACTCGTCCCGCTCCGATCAGTACCTCGTCCCTCCCTCCCACCTCGGACTCTTCCGGCGTCGAGCGCACCAGGATCGAGATGGCCAAGGCCTGCTTGTCCTTGTCTCCCGACACCCGGAGGATTCGTCCCAGTCGCTGGATGCGCTGGCGTCTCGTTCGCGAACCCGCGGCGATCACGGCCACGGATGCATCCGGGACATCGATGCCCTCGTCGAGCGATCGAACGGCGACCAGTACGGTTGCTCGGCCCGAGCGGAAGCGCTTCAGGTCCACCTGCCGATTTGCTGCGGGCCGTTGTGAGTGGTCCAACGCCACGTTCGCTCCGAGCGCCCGCAGCTCTTCGGCGGCGTGCTCGGCGGCGTTGATGGTCTCGTGGAAGACAATCGACCGATGGCCCTGTTCCACGATCCATCGTTCGATCGACCCAAGACACGCTTGCCTGCTCCTCGCCTCGCTTATCAGCTTGCGCCGCCCTGCGACAAGGGCGACAACGCGCATTGCGGCGAGCTCTTCCTTCGCCGCAAGGTCACTGATCCGCTTCCACATGCGGCGCTCATCGCTGGTGATGCCCGGGTGCTCAGACTCGAGCCGCGCTAAGGCCACCCCCAGCTCGCGCCCCAGATGGTGCCATTCAAGGTCTTCCGATCGAGTGAAGTCGACGTACAGGTTCACGGACCGAAGGGGCGCGAGAACTCGGTCGTCAAGGGCCTTGAGGAGGGTGTATCGGTAGACCGGGTTGCCGAGACCGGGATAGATGTGCGTCTCGTGTCCTCTGTCGGATCGCTCCGGAGTGGCGCTCAAGCCGAGCGTGCGGTGAGCCGCCGTGCCCAGGATCTTCGAGTTCCAATCGCTGCCGACACGGTGGCACTCGTCGACCATCAGGAGAACGGTTCGGCCCGACTTGGCCCATCCGTCGATGATCTCCGGAAGCTTGGTCCGCGCCGTGTTGATGACCGTGATGAGCACGACGGTCCCAGAGTTGAACTCCCTCTGAGCCGCGGAGTGAAGCTCGCCGATGATCTGTGCCGGCACACCCAACGTGGTCTGGAACGATCGAACCCATTGCGTGGCCAGGGCCTGGGTCGGTACCACCACGACGATCTTCGCCATCGAGCCATGGGTCTCTCGCAGGCGGGCGGCGGCGGCCAGGGCGACGGCAGTCTTGCCGGTGCCCGTCGCTGCTTCGATGACCCCGCGCCAGTCGGAGCCTTCCCATGCCTTCAGCGCCTCGTTCTGCCATGGGCGAAGGGGGAACGCCAGCTTCCACGGCCTCAGCCGAGGGTTGGGCGGCTCTGGGTTCGCCGTCTCCGTCACCACCATCGAGGTCCTCTGACGTCCAGTCCCGAGCGGCCGAGTCTTCTTCGGCTTGCACAGTGAGCACCATCCCATCACGTGCTTCTGGCACTCACCGCCTGCCTGCCACGTCTCGAAGTTCACGCGTCTCCCCACGAAGATGTGCCAGCCAGCAGGTCGCGGGTCGGTCCAAATCCCACACACCCAGCTGCCCTGGATCGTGACTTCCATGTCGACCGTTTGGGCCTTGAGTTCACCACGAAGGACAACGCGAGGCTCGGCGCCAACCGCAACGGCGGAGCGCTAGCTCACGATTTCTGTCGTTGAGCCGCTAGGAGTTGGACACCGAACGGGAGATCAGACGTGCACATGCCTGCGGAGTGGGACCACATCGTCGTGATGAAGGCGGACGGCAACAACAACGTTCGACTGGCAGTACCTGCAGAAGCGTTCGACGCGGCAGACGTGAAGCCGTCGGAGCATCGCGAGGTCGTCGAGCCATCCAGCCGGCCCGGACATTTCGAGGTCACGGTCGGCGCCGCGGGCAGTCGCTACTTGGCCGACATGGCCAGACTTCCTGCCAAGGCCAAGGAGTGGCCCGAGCAGGTCGAGGGCATCGCGGCGGTGGTGGCTGAGGCGGTTCCCTTCACGACCGACCGCGTTCGTGGCGAACGCGAGAACGGGCAGAACCGGCGGGTGGCGATCTACTCCGGTGACCTCGCTCGTGGGCAGGGCGACTCGGTAGAAGAGGTCAGCCGTAAGTTCGGTGGTAGCTCGGCTCCCTCGACCGCGAACCGGGATCGTTCCCCGGCCGGCAGGAGCAAGGCCGAGATTTTGGCCGATCATCCGATGGCCGATCGGATCCTCGACGTGACCGCTCGCTTCATCGCCCTCGTCGTACCCGACCCAGTTACGACTGCCGGAGAATGTTGGGGCGTCACTGCACCCGGCCAGAAGTCCAAGGCGACCATCCGCGTCAACTGCGGGCGGCAGCATGTGTTCTGGGGCCGGTTCCTGTCCGCGGATGAACCCACGTGGTCCTTCTGCGTCGCATCAGGCGAGGGTCGCGCGGCTGCCCAGCAGTTGGCCCGAGAGCTGCCGGCCGAACTACTCGACTACGACTACACCGGTCCTCCTGTGAACGTGGCCTTGAGAGTCGGCGATTCTGAAATCGACTCGGTGCTCGCGTTGGATTCGGTCCTGACGACCACCCGCCACGTCACGCAGTCCTTGTGCGGTCGCCGGCTCCCGCAAGCCAACTTCCACGATCCCGCCGTTTACGAACTCCTGCTACCAACGCTCGGCGCCGGCTGAAAGTAGCGGTCGGACCGCGACGGGAGCGGCGCTCGCGGCCACCTGCGCAGCCAGTCGAGCGATGTGGCCCAGCAGATCCTTCGGCGGCTGGTCGAGGTCCAGCGCGGTGACCTCGATACGGGTGCCGGCGTTGAGGACTTGGTGAGTGGCCGGCTCCTCGTTTCCGGCGGCGTAGATCAGCTGGCCGGTGGGCAGGTCGAGGGCGGTGCAGTACGCGAGCGCCTGGTAGGCGTCGGCGTTGGGCATGTCGGCTTTGTACAACGACTTGTACTTGATGTCGGCCACGCCTCGGCATCGCCCCGCTGACCACCAGGTGAGGTCGGGCTTGATCGTGACGCGCCCCGCCTCGTCGAGGTAGCCACGCCACTGCGGCGTCACACGGAGGCCGAGGCGGCCGAACTCGACGGTGAGCGCGGCGGTCACGAAGTCCTCGAACACCTTGTTCATGTCGAACAGAAAGGACACTGCGGTGTGTCCGCCCCGGTGGAGCTCGACCGACAGGTTGTCCAAGATGAGCCTGGCCAGGGTCGTCGCACCGCGGTATCGATCGTTGAGGCGACTGAAACGGATCTCCGGTGGGCGGTGACCGGGGATGAGGTAGCTGACGCCCTCGAGCACCGCGTCCAGCCGAGCCAGCCGATGCCGGCTGCGGTCGTCGAGATCGCGCAGTTGGCGAAGCCTGGCTGCCGCCGATCGGATGAGCAGGTTCTCCGCGATATCGGTGGTGAAGTCGTCGTAGGCCACTTCGACGGGAAGGGCGAGCCCGAAGCGGCGTCGCACCTGGTCCGCCTCCCTGATGCGTCCTCGCACTGCCGGTATGGCCTCCTCCACCCGCCGATAACCCTGGAGGATGCCCTGGCTGAACGCACGATCGGTCTGATGGAGGAAGCCGTGGACCATCGCCGACACCAGGTCGTCCGCCTCTCCGAAGTCAGCGGCGTCCTGGTGCCAGCCGGTGCTGTCGGCTGCGTAGCCGAGCAGGAAGAACAGGCGCTCGACCGCGACCTTGGGGCGGATCCGCACCTCGCAGTCCCCAGCGAAGACGATGCCGACGTGCTGGGCAGCAGTGACGTCCCACCGGTCGGGGTCGAGTGTCGAGGGTGCGACAGACACAGCCTTCGATCCATGCAGTGCTGCCGCCGTGGGCTTGTCGAGCTCCACGCCTGCTGCGGTGCCGTACTCGACGAGATCGAGGTGCCTCATGGCTCGGGCTGGGCTTCGACCTGTTCCTGATCGCTCTCACCCATCCGGGCGAGGGCGGCCTCGATGGCTGTCAGACCGAACTCGCGCTCGACATCACGGCCCGATCCGGTGAAGTGCTCCTCGAGCAGCGGGAGGATGGCGTACCGCCAGACCCGTTCGAGTCCACCGTTCTCGTCGACACCGTCACCCATGACGTATGAAGGGCCGACCGCGAAGTCCTTGTCATCGATACGACGATTCAGCTCGTCGAGTACGTCGGCCAGATGGGACGATCGACCCGCCGCGGTCAGATGTGCTCGCAACATTCCGTTGACCGGCGGCGTCAGGGGCGAGAACTCTATGACGTAGAAGCGGCGGCGCATGGCCGCGTCGACGAGGGCGATCGAGCGATCGGCGGTGTTCATCGTCCCGATCAGGAACAGGTTGTCGGGCAGGGTGAAGTCGACCTCTGGGGAGTACTGAAGGCTTACCGCTTGGTCTCGATACTCGAGCAGGAAGTAGAGCTCGCCGAAGACCTTGGCCAGGTTGGCTCGGTTGATCTCGTCGATGATCAGCAGGTGGGGGACACCAGGCTCCTCCGCGGCGAGCTCGGCGATCTGGCGCAGGGGGCCTGGGACGAGCTCGAAGGACAGACCCGTGGACTCATCGGCGCTCTGTCGCGGGCGGAAGCCCTCGAAGAAGTCCTCGTAGGCGTACGACGGGTGGAACTGGAGCAGCTTCCACGACCCGCCGTCCTCGGTGAGGTGACGGGCTAGCGCCCTGGCGATGTATGTCTTGCCGGTCCCCGGCGGCCCGTAGAAGATCACCTGGCGCTTCTCCTGCAGGAGGTCGATCCACTCCTGCAGGTCAGCCCAGGGCAGGCTCAGCGTCTGGGCCAGGTCTGGGGTCGCGGCGGGAAGCATGGGTTCGCGCTCGCTCTCTGCGGCCGGTGGGTCGTCGGTATGGGTGACGGCCGCTTGGAACTCTTCGATTGATCTGGTCACCTCGGAAACCGCGGGCCGAAGGTTGAGCGCATCGACAGCAGGTCCCGGAAGGTCGTGGCGCTGGACCGGCGAGTCGGCGTTCAGCCACTCCACATCGCGGTGGCGTCGCTCGCTGGGACGCTCAGACTCGACCCAGTGCGCATCCGAGGTGATGGTGCCGAGGTAGACGTTGGCCCCGTCGACGGTCACGACCAGATCGCCAACCTCGATCTGGCTAAGGAACCGGTGGAGATTCGAGGCGCGGGCACGCACCGTGCCCACGGGCTCGTCCGGGTACGCCTCCTTAGTTAGGCGCGTGATGGCATCTCTCGACGCGCCAGTCGGGACATCACCGACCTCACCCCAGCCGATCGAGCAGAACCCTTCATCCAGCCATCGAGGCACGAGGTTCCGGTCCTTGACGGTTGCGCCACGCACCAACCAGGCGCGTCGTTGGCGGCCCCTGCTCGCACCCGATCCCGACTGTCGTGTCACCTGCCAGAGCGGCTTGATCGCGTCTTGGTAGAAGTCGAGCGGCTCGCCGTGCTCGGCGACCAGGCTCTGGCGGATGGCGAGGATGGCCTCATCGAGGTCATCGGCACCATCGGCTCGATCTGTGAACGCCTTGGCGATCGCCTGCTTGTGGTCGTTCGACACGATCGGCTCGAAGGTGTCCGGGTGGACGAAGTGCATCAGAGCATTGGCCTGTGCCTGGGAGGCGGGTACCTCGATGGTCTCGATTGCCTTCTTGAACGCCCAAGGATCGGTGAGCAGTCGCTCGCGCGCGGCAGGGTCGGCCTGCTTCCAGGCAAGGGTGAAATCGATCAGGAACTGGAATTGGTTCTTGCGGTATGTCTTGAACGCGATTCCCGTGTTCGCCAGGCCCGTCCCCAAAGCGTCGCCCAGATCGGGCGGGATGATCACCGTGCTGCCACCGACGCCCAGGATCCGTTCGATCAGCCCCCGCTTGGTCGGCTCCTGCATGTCGTTCGACATGACGAGGTGGACGAAAAGCATCTCGCCCGCGAGCTGAACGACTGCTGGCGCCGCCCCTTGCAGGTTGTCGCGGAGCTTGTCCTCGAAGCCGTCACCAGTGATCGTTCCGCGGGTCCTGAGGTCGGTGACGTTGGAGAGGGACCAAACGCTGGCACCGGGCGTGAACAGCGAATCGTCAGCGCGGAGGCATCGGTCGATCCACTGCTGCACGGCGGCGTACACCGCCGCCGTGTTCGGTCGCGCACTGACTGCCATCGAAAACCCCCGAGATGATCACCTGGCCCGCCGCACCGTACATGGAGTCGCCGAGCGCTCCGCCGCTCCCGAACTTGTCCAACTTGGCGAGTCCGCGGTGAAGCAGTGTGCCGTCTAGGTCCTCAGGGTCGTGAGCGGTCGCGGCGACGGGGAACCCATGCCTTTGAGTGCACGAGTCGCACACGCGGCGAAGACCTTGTCGGCGCCGGCGGCCCGAAGCGTTCGGGCGCACTCGCTGAGTGTCGCACCCGACTGCAATAGGTCGTCGACCAGCAAGACCTCGCCTTCTATGGGGCCCGCCACCTCGAAGGCACCGGCAACGGCTGCTGGACGTTGCTCCTCAGGGATGTGCTTCATCTCGGAGATCTTTCTGGCGACGACAAGTGAAGTGGGGTCGCTCCGAACGCCGGTTGCATCGCTGATCCCTCGGGCGAGGACCTCAGGCAGATTGTGAGGCCACCGCTGTCGCAGCGACGGCACCGGGATGATCAGGCTCAGCGCCGAACCGTGGCGCCCGTTCGTGGTCATGCAGCGGTACCACCAGCCGAGGTTCTCGGCGAGAACGGCGGCTGCGTCGGGATCTCCCGGCTTGTTGCCGTAGTGCTTGGCGTCGTACGCCAACCGTCCGGTCTGGGTCCGTTGACCGGCCTTGGTGTGGTGGTCCAAGACCCAACAGCACTCGATTTCAGGAACGCCCCGGATGCAGAGCATTCCCCTGATAGCGAGGTCATTCGGTGGATTGCCAACGTCGTGTGTCACTCGTTCCCCCCTTCGAGTGTCGCAACGAGTGTCGCATGCTTGTTCCAAAGGCGCTCCAGAAGCCGAATACCGGCCGGTGGTCATCGCTGTGGGCCTACCCTTCGTGGAGATGATGCCTGAGGACCGGTCCACGTACCGCGACCGAAACGCGAGTTGCCGTTCAGCGACGGGCGAGGGCAGCTGATGGCTGCGGTTAACGACCGGGCGTGCGCAGTCCTGGCCCTGTGCAGCCGCATCGTGCCGAGCGACAGCGCCGATCCACTCAAGGCCAAGGAGTACTGGGAGCTCGCCAGTCGCGTGGACGACGTCGCGTCCCTCCTGGGGCGGTCGGTCGAGGACCTCGTGCATGCTGGCTTGGCTCCAAATGAGGCGACGCGATGCGCCTCGCTGCTCGACCGGGCCAGCGCACTCGGGCCTGCCCTGGAGGAGCTCGAGGAGGCTGGAATCTGGACGGCCGTCGCAGGGGACGAGCGCTACCCCACCCGCCTGTGCGACTACTTGGGTCCCCAGGCCCCGCCGATTCTCCACGGTGCTGGCGCCGCGGATCTGATGACCCGACCATCGCTCGGAGTCGTCGGCTCGAGAAACGTCAGCGAGGAGGGCGCCGATGTAGCGAGGTCAGCGGCTCGCTTCGCGGTCGCTCGCAGCGAAGCGCTGATCTCGGGAGGCGCCCGAGGTGTCGACCAACTCGCCATGCTCGCCGCACTGGAGGCCGATGGCGCCAGCGTTGGTGTCCTCGCCGAGAGTCTGGTCAAACGCCTTCGCGAGTCGGGGGCGCGCCGTGCCGTCGACGATGACCGCCTGTGCCTCGTCACGCCGTACAAGCCGACCGCCGGCTTCAGCGTCGCGACTGCCATGGGGCGAAACAAGGTCGTGTATGCCCTTTCCGATGTCACGCTCGTCGTGGCGTCCGACCACGACACCGGCGGCACCTGGGCAGGGGCGGTCGAGGCCATCCGCAAAGGATTTGGAACAGTGGCCGTGTGGCGGGGGCCAGGGCAAGGTGACGGAAATGAGGCTTTGGTGGCGCGGGGTGGACACGCCGTCAACGCCATCGAAGATTTGAACGCCGTCGGCCGTGCACCAGTCGTAGCGCCCGAGAGCAACGACCAGCTGCAATTCGGTCTCTGAGGAAACCCCAGGACTGATCTCCTCCAGCGCAGCGTTGCTACCGTTCCGAGGTGGTGCGACGCTCCAACACTCCCCGCTATAGGGGGTCGGCTCCACCTGCGGCACCTCAAGCCCCGTTGCGAGGTCAGGCCGCCAAGCTCACGGCTGCGCTCGATGACGTGGCGAAGAACGTGAAGATCGCCGTCGATGACGCCAAGGGACAAGACCGCATGAGCACACAGCTCGGTCAGGCAGCGAACGACTGGAGCAAGGAGGTCGCCCGCCTCAGACACGAGATCGCCGTTGCGGCTCGCCTCACCGGACCGGCACAGAAGTCCGCGCTGAAACGTATCCGTCCGCAAGTCAACGCCGTCGAGCAGATCGGTCAGCGCCTAATCGAGAGCGCCTTCACCGAGCGCCTGGTGGACCCGACGCCGCTCCAACACGTGTCTGACAGCTTGGACGCCCTCGATCAGGCGTACCTCGAACTCGCAGAACTCGAGGGGACGCAACTGCCGCGAAGCACCAAGAAGACGATGGGTATCCGTCGGAACCGCAACGGCTGAAATCGGCGGATCAAGGCCCAGGGCGGCCCCGGCCCAACTCGTTGATCACAAGTCTGGATCGGAGCGGCGACCCTCGACGATGCGCACCCGGCCGTCCGCCCAGAACTCGGAGCCGCAGTTGCCGCACAAGTGGCTGGGATCGTCGCCGGTGACGACGCACCCGCCCAGGGCGACGTAGCCCTCCTCCCAGCCATCAGGCGGGCCCGTTGGCATACCCCAGAGGATGCTTGCGACCGGCGTGTGCCCGCAGACGGAACAGGGTTCGGCGAGGCTCCCGTGTGGGCCGAGGCTCGGCGTTCCGGTGGTCGGCACTACCTCAAGTCTCGCGCCGAAGTGCGCATCTCACCCGTCGGCATACTCGACGAACGCGCAAAGCGTGGAGATGAGGCGCATCTCCTCGACGGTGCGGGCTCGGCTATTCAAGAGCTCCTCGGTGCAGACGAGGTAGGCGAGGCAGCGGGCCCGGCTGATGGCCACGTTGAGACGGTTGCGGGAGAACAGGAAGTCGGGACCGCGGGGCATGTCCTCAGCGCTCGACGTGGTCATCGTAAAGAACACGACGGCCGCCTCGCGGCCCTGGAACTTGTCGACGGTGCCGACCGCCACGCCCTTCGTCCGCCTGTCCGCCTCGAGGCGGTCGCGGATCAAGCGGACCTGGTCGTTGTAGGGGGCCATCACCATGAAGTCGGCGGCCGTGAGGGGCGCCTCGACGCCCTCCTGATCGACCCTTGGGGCACCAATCATCCGGCCGATCTCGGCGGCGACGAGCTCGGCCTCCTCCATCGACTCGGTCGACCGGCTGGCATGGTGGGCGCGGATCCATCGCAAGCCAGTACCGAACTCGGTGCTCTGGGTGGCGCAGCTCGGATGGCTGGTCAGGCGGCCCTGGTAGATCTGCTCGGAGATGAACCGGCAGACGTCGGGGTGCATGCGACGGGTCTCGGCGAGGAACACGCCGCGGTCGGGTGGGATCGTCACCTCGTCGCGTAAGACGTGTTCGAGCACGCTGCTTCCGCCGCCGCCTGGGTGCGCTGCTTGCGCCACCTGAGGCAGCTGCAGCGGATCGCCCAGCAACACGAGGTTCCGGGCGGACCTCGAAGCCGCAAGCGCGTCGGCGATTGCCAGCTGTCCGGCCTCGTCGACGATGAGCACGTCGACCGGAGCGTCCTTCATGGCCTCGTTGGCGAACAGCCACGTGGTTCCGGCGACGAGGTTGACGTCGTCCTTCGTGCACTGGGGAACTGTCCCGTCGTAGGTGACAGCAGGAAGTCCTCCGCCGGCGGGCTCCTTGTGCCGTCGGACCGCTTTCAGCATGGCGAGGTCGCCCGCCTCCCTGAACACCTTCACCACTTCCTCGAGGAGGTTGTCGATGGCGCTGTGGCTCATCGCGGTGATGCCGACTCGCTGGCCGCCACTGATGAGGCTGTGGACCATGTGCGCGCCGCGAAAGGTCTTACCGGTGCCGGGTGGTCCCTGGACGGCGACGTAGCTGCAGTCGAGGTGTCGCACCCAGTCGGTCATCGCATCGACGTCGTCGGTGAACAAGTCTCCAACCGGACCGCTGCCCGACTTGAAGGTCGGCGGGTCGCTTCGGAGCAATGCCATCGACGCCAGGTTCGCCGGGCCGGCGGAGCCTGAGTCGAGCACCGACGCTGCGAGGCCGGCGAGCGCCGCCGGCTTGGGGTTGGGCGACACCCAGTCGTTGAGCACGATGACGGTCGGGATCGTCCCGAGCTCCTGGGACCGTTCGCTCCACAGGAGGTCAACCTCCCGCTTGGCTCGGTCGAGTCGGTCGACGCTCGAATACCCAACGGGACCATCCGGCCGTGCTGTAAACGACCGACGACATGCCTCCCGGCTCGAGATCGGCGGCGATCTCCTGGTCCGGCCAGCGGAAGGACATGGCAGGCGTGAGCACCCGGTCGTTCTTGCCGAGGCGTTCTGTCTGACCCATCAGCTCCATGCCAGCGATGACCTCGGGATCGTCGAGCAGGCTCGGGGTGTCGTGCGCAGTCTTGGCGAGCTTCGGGGCGATGTGTGCTCGGTACTCCCGCAGCCAGTAGCCCAGCAGATCGCCGAGAAGGTGCTCTGGCGTCTCCGGGCCGAAGGCATGCAGCGCTGCCACCTGCGCGTCGAGCTCCGGCTTGGCTTCTTCGGGCTCGATGTAGGCGGCCCGCCAGGCGAGGGCCGGCGGTCGCTCAGCGACGAGCCAGTCGCGCAGTGCTCTGGTTGCCCGCACGTCGTCCTCGTTGTAGGCGGCGATGCGGTCCAGGTGCGTCGGGTCGAGATCGCCGATGTAGGTCTCGTACTCGACGACCGCGCCCGATCCCTGGTCGATGTCGTGGCCGCGCGCGTACTCGGTGAGCTGCTCGATGTGCTTCAGACCGTACGACTCGGTGCCCACCTGCAACGCGTTGCGGACGATGACCAGCAAGTCGACGAACAGGCCCGTCTCCACCAACGTGTCCAGCGCTACCTCGCCGACGCCATGGTCGGCGGCGAGACGCTCGAGGGCCGAACGCTCCGTGTGGTTGTAGTGATACACGTGCATGCCAGGGTGGGCGGCACGACGCTGGACGAGGAAGTCGATGAGTTGCTGCGTAGCCGCGGCCTCCTCATCGCGGTCGTGGGCCCAGATGGTCTCGTAGCACCAGTCCCCATCGCCACCTCGGACGATGTAGCCGAGCAAGAAGAAGAGACCGGCGTCCGCCTGCCAGAACGGGTGGCCCTCGAAGTCGAGGAACACATCGCCGTCGTCGGGCTCGGGCAGGACGTCAAACCCGTGGCCCCACATGGGGTCGTCGCCCGGCTCGATGATCCTAAAGGGTGGCGGCGGACCGGGGTCATCGCGCGCCTCAACCTGCAGCGCCGCCTGTTCGACGAGGCGGCGGAGGCGCTCGGGCTGAAGGTCATCGACCGGTTCATCCCGGACCGCCAGCTCGCTGAGGGTCCTAGCGCCACTTGACTCGAGTGCCGCACGATCGGACTGTCGGATGCCGGCGACGTAGATCAGCGAATCGGCGCTTCGCCACTCGTGCTCACACGTCTCGAAGAACTCGCAGAAGTCACAGTGCGAGCACGGCTGTGGAGTCGACGCCGTGGTCGCAGTCTCGCTGTCGAGAAGCGTTGCGAGCTGACCACGGAGGCGGTTCCAGTAGGAGCGGAAGTCAGCGGTCAGAAGCGACTGCACCTGTCCCGAGCCGAGCCAGAGGTGAATGCGCTCTGGAGGCGTGCCGGTCGCCGCCTCCAAGGCCTCGGCGTAGAAGCACAGTTGGAGGACGTGGCCAGGCTTCGCTTCGGCTCTGGCCAGCTTGGCGTCGACGGGCTCGTACGTGATTGAGCCCGTCGCCTCATCCTCCACCCGGACGAGGAAGTCTGCGATACCGCGTACACCCTCGTGGACGAACGGCATCTGGTAGATGACGTCATAGCCCGCGTCGAACGGGCTGCCGACGCGGGCAATCCAGTCGGCGAACGACTCGTTCCGCAGTCGGGCTGGGATTTCGAGGACGCTTCGGCCCTGCCTGCGGTACTCCGCCAGACAGTCCGCCTCATGCTGCAGACCCTTATCCAACAGGAGCTGTGCAAGCGCGCCGAACGGTTGGCGCGGGATGCTCAGAGTCCCCGCCTCCACTTGGTGCCTGAGCGTGAGGTAGTGCGCGCAATCGAGCCACGCGGTGATCTTCGAGGGCGTGAGCAGGCGGTCCGTCATCGGACGTCGGCCATGCCGGCGAGGGATCGCGCAGCGGGGATCGTGGCCTCGACACACTGGTGTCGCTCGTCCCTGCTGTTACCAGCCGTTCGCCGACCGCGACGGGGCTGGCCCTGACCGGTGAGTGCATCCGCTGGGTGAACCGCAAGGCCACCGACCACCACGTCCGCGCCCTCGGGCAGCGCAGCTTCCTCCATCAATCGATAGAAGACCACACCAACGGCCGGATCCATTTCCGCCATGCACTCGCTCCTCGCGCGCCTATTGTTCTGTGGAGGCAGTGTCTCTCTACTACGTCGGGTTCTACAGCGGCGCCGTGACCGGCGACCCTCTCTTCATGTCATCCGTGACCCGCAGCAACGCGAGCCGGTTCACGGAAGACCTGGGTGGCGTGCCAGTCAAGGTTGATCGGCGCAGGCGGGGTCTCCCCGGCCTGAGGCTCGAGCATCGAGCGGCCGGCGAGATCGAGGACGAGGGTCTGGGCTGCGGCGCCTCGACCCACGAAGCGCTTCGACACCTGAACCTCGTAGTCCGCCGTTACGCCAAGCACCCCTTTGTCGAACAGCACGTGGTGGAGGCTGCACAAGCAAGCTGCGTTCTCGATGGTGTCGGGACCGCCGTCCGACCACCAGCGGACGTGGGCCGCCTCCAGCCCGACGGCGGCCCGGTCCATCCTCCCGTCGTAGCCACACATGGCGCAGCGGTACTCGTAGGCCATCAGGACCCGCTCCCGGAAGTGCGGGTCCCGGCGCCGGCGATCCTCGGCGAGGCGCTCGCGGACCAGGGCCACGTCCGCGACGTCGAGGTCAAGGCCGACCGAGGCGGCGATCTCGACGTGCAGGCTCTGCGGCCAGTTGTCCTCGAGCAGGAATCTGGCGAGCAGTACGACCAGGCCCGGGTCCGCCTGTAGAGCGCCCTCGAGCTCGGGACTGAACGATCCGACGGCGTCAAGCGCATTGAGCCGGCCGGCGGAGTCCCCCGGGTCCTCACCGCTCGGTGTGGTCAAGACCCAGATGCCATCGTCGTTCGCGAGCCGGCGGAAGGGATAGGAGGCGTGGCTCTTGCGCGGCGGCCCGAACTCGTCGAGCAGGAGGCTCACTTGGGGTTCGGCCTGGCGGTACGGGATCGGACCGCCGGCGCCGCTAGCCACTCGGCCAAGGGCATAGAGGAGGAGCAGCGGCTTGTGTGGCGCCCGCTCGCCGTGCTTGCGGAACTGGCGGACCCGAGCGACCCGACTGAGCCAGAGGTCCCGAGTGGCATCTCGGCTCAGGTCGGTCATGTGGCCAGTCGCAGAACGACCGGCCGGGTGGAGACAACGGTCACCCCTGGCAACTGGCGTAGAAGCGCCAGGACAGCCGACGACCGTTTGACCGTCTTGATGAGGTCGGTGTTCGAGAGCGACCGATCCGCCGTCAGATGTGCCCATGCCTCATTGAGCATCCACGCCGGCACTAACTGTGGGCCACGCTCGTTCGACGACTTGTCGGTGTTGATCCACACACCGTCCGGACCGATGTCCACGACCTTGTTCGGTTGGGAGTTGGCGATCGTCAGGATCGTGGTCCCGGCCTGCACCGCCGCCGACAGGCGACGCAGCAAGTCCGGCTCCATCTTCTCGTCACGAGCCCGGGCCACGTCGGCGACGGTACTGCGGTCGGGCCGGCGGCGTTCGGGAGAGCTACCCGGCCGCTGCGACCTGCGCGGAGAGGTCGTCTGGCGGCGAACGTCGAGCTTCCAGGTGATGGTCATCTCACTAAGCGATCGTCAGCTGGAGCGGAGGCGCCCGGTCTTCCTTGCCCAGGCCTCGACATCCGGCCAGGACCAGACCATGGCACGCTTCAACATCGCGACCGGCTCAGGGAAGTCGGGGTATCGGTTACGCCACGTGTGGACCATCTGCGAGTGCGCTAGGGAGAGCCGCTCGGCGATCTCGGCGGCACCGACGAGCTCATCTGCATACACCCGCCTTCGGCCCATCCGCTTTCCTCCCGACCGCTTCGGGTGCATGTGGTGATAGATTTCGAGTACAAACCAACTCAGCCCTAACTGAGTGGCCCCGGCGGTGCGGCAAACACCCCGGGGCCTGGCCGGCACCCCGGGAGGTACCGACATGCCAGATCCTACGGACTCATCCGAACCCGAGACCGTGACGCTCGCTGAGTTCGCTCGAGGCGAGTGGCTGCCGTCGATGCGGGGTCGCCTGAAACCAAGCACCTGGGATTCCTACCGACGGAACATGGAACTCCACGTGCTGCCACAACTTGGCAGTTCGTTGTTGACCGAGCTGACGCCCCGAAGTCTGAACGTCCTCTACGGGGGCCTCCTTGAGCACGGCAAGCGAAACGGTCGCGGCGGCCTGAGCGCGACGACAGTGCGATATATCCACGTCATCATCCATGGAGCGCTGGCCGACGCAGCAGACCTCGGTCTGGTCGCCGCAAATCCTGCCAGCCGGGCAAAGCCCCCAAGGGTGAACCGGCCGGTTCATGAGTCCAGTGCTTGGAACGCGGACGAGCTACAGACGTTCCTTCGTTCGGTGGCTGACGATCGCATCTATCCAGCGATCCACCTTGCTGCGCTCACCGGGATGCGACGCGGCGAGATCCTCGGCCTCCAGTGGGGCGACGTTGATCTTCCGAACAGTCGGCTCGTCGTTCGCCACACCCTGGTGTCCATCGGCTACCAGGTCCAGGAGTCGACACCGAAGACCCACAGGCCACGACAGGTGGAGCTTGACGAGGGCTCCTCGTCGACCCTGCAACGTCACCGGTCCGCCACGATCACCAGTGGTCAAGAGACTGGGTTTGGCGACCTCGTCTTCACCGATGACGCCGGAGAGCGGCTCCACCCTGATCTCTTCACTCAACGGTTCGACCGCCTCGTCGCCCGGTCGGGACTGCGGAGGATCCGGCTTCACGACCTCCGACACACCCACGCCACCCTCGCCCTGGCCGCCGGTGTGCCCGTCCGCGTCATGAGCGAGCGACTCGGCCACGCGTCGCCTGAGTTCACGATGAGGCAGTACCAGCACGTCCTCCCCGGCATGCAGGCAGCGGCCGCCCAGCAGATCGCCGACCTCGTCAGCGGCGGCGCCAACTGACGCCGGCCACTCGGGTCATGGGCCCGATCGCCAGACGGGCTGTCCGCTCCGGCCCACGGCTCGTCTTACGCGCGCCAAGTTCCCCCACGGAGCGTAGGAGAACCTCTTCATTGCTTGTCGCGGGATCCCGACCACGGCGCATCAACAGGCGTAATGGAAGCTCAACGACAACTGGTCTCCGAACTGCGCGGCTGGCGCTGTCTGGATGGCAGAGTGGTGGCTGGTCCGCGACGGCGGAACGGAAGCGGACGTCGCTCAGTCAGGGGTCATCCATGCCAGCCAACTACTACTCGGAAGCATGCGTCTGCCGGCGCGGCCACGTCTACGTGACCGATACGTCCCGCATGCCGCCGTCGGACCATTGCGAGACATGTGGCGCCATGCTCATAACGCACTGCGTTGACTGTGACGAAGCGCTTCGAGGTCTCTCGGCGCCTCCGGGAAAAATGGTGGCCTACAAGTCCCCTTACGATCCCCCGTCGTTCTGCTTCAACTGCGGAGGTCCGTTCCCGTGGGCGAGTCGCCAGGCGCGACTTTGGGAACTCGAGAACCGGCTCGACGAAGAGGCCGGGCTGACGGAAGCCGACCGTCTCACGATTCATGAGCAGCTGGAAGACCTGCGGTCCGGCGAACTCTCTGATGAGGAGGCAACCGAGCGGTGGCAACGACTGCACGATGTGGCACCGGGGGCCCTGGCGAAGGCCGTGAAGGTGGTGGAGACGGTGGCAACTGCGTACACGATGAAAAAGCTGGGGCTCGTTACCTAGCTGCCTGAGCTCATTTCGACTTATTGCCGCACATAACTCGCGGGACGGCTGCTTCCGAGGCACGTGGTGCTCGGCGTTCAGGCCCCTGACTTTCGGCTGGATCTCAGTTGGCGCGGAGTATTGAATCCAGCCGGAAGCCTCAGAGAGGTGCGGCGGCCCGTGATCCATCCCAGTTTGGCCGGCGAACACGGCGCCGATGAGGCTGAGCGCCTAGGCATCATTGTGGACGACCCGACCACGAGGGAGCGGCAGACCAGGCGTTCGACAGCGTTGCTGGAATAGCTCCTGTACCGGTTCGCGTGTCGGGCGTCGCGGCAATAGGGAGAACGTTCTGCGGGTCGCCGACATCATCTCGGCGGCCTTCGGGAGTGTTGAGCATGGCGTGCGCGATCGAGTGCCGACACCTCGACGCGCATTCGGACCGGCGTCGCTCAGCCAATCGGATGATGCATCCGAAGGCCGATCAGGTGTTTCGTCCGACTAGCGCTCGGGTCATGAGTCCGAGGTTTAACGGAGCCCCATCCGGGTCGAAAGATCGGCAACGGCCTGCGCCACTCGGCGGCATGGAGTCAATCAAATCTACGAAACCACGAGACCAGATTCGCCCCGATTGTCGACCTGCGGAGGTCACCGTCGACAGGCGAGGGCCAGTGGAACCAGACGGCTCTACCCCGTGGTCCTTCACCGAGTCGCCGCCACGAGCGAACGAAGACGCGGATCACAAAGGCCCGGGCTGACCGACCCCAGGGTCGGGCGCCGCTCTCGGCCACGCCTACGTGGCCTTCACCATGAGCACTGACCAGCACGTCCTCCCCGGCTAGCAGACCGAAGGTGCACGCGCCCTTTTCGATGCTGATCAACCGCCGACGGACGAACGAAACCGCCCCGTGGGGATGGCTTGTCGTGGGCGGCCATGCCGGCAGACGTGATGCCCCAACTGAGGAGCGCCAGACGACGCGTCAACGATTCCTAACCGCAGCGTGCAGCGAGCTGAAGTAGCTTGCGAACAGGCATCCCCACCCGGGGACCATGCCTAGATCTCGCGACGCCTACCGTTGTTGGGACACGTTGTGCTGCAAGCCTGCCCGGGATGTTCGTATGCCGGCACGACCGCCAAGGACGCCAGTTGGACGATCAACGCGAGGATCACGAAAAGAGTCACTTAGGGACAGTCCCGCCGAACCTCTCAGCAGCCTCACGCCGTCCCGGCGCTTCGGTCTTCGGCGCCTTCCAGTCGCAGTTTCTCATGACCGGCCTGGCGGACACCGTAGCGACAGCGGCGGGGGGAGTTCTTACCGAGGCTCCACTGATCATCGACTGCGGGTCTGGGGGCGGACGGCTGTCCGAGGCGCTCCTAGATCGTCTGCCAGAAGCGGGCTTGCGAATCGTGCTGTTGGACGTTGACCATGGTGCCGTGGCGGAGGGCGTCGGCCGTATGCGAGACCGAATCGTGGCTGGTCTGTGCGCAGACTTGGAGGTACTACCGTTTCGGCGGCGATGCGGGGCGGTCTTCATGCTCAGTCACGTCCTCTACTACACCCGCGACCGAGAGACTCTGCTCCAGAGATTGCTCTTCGAGTGCGCCTCATCGTGGGTGGTTGCGGTCGTCCGCGATCGGGAGTGCGTGACGGCACGGTTGTGGCGACACGTGACTGGCGGGGGACGACGAGCGACAGATTCTGTGTGGCTGCGCGATTTTATCGAACGGGACCCGAGAATTGAGGCGGCCGTGGTTGAGAACATCACCGACGCGCGCGGCATCCTGACTGATCTTCCCGAGTTCTTGGTTGATGCCCGCTCTGCTCCGAAGACGTCGGCCTTCGTGGAAGCGACCGTGTACCGCTCACCGCTTGTTGATCAGGTCTTGTACGACCAAGCGGTGGAGTTCTTCTCAAGCAGCAGCGATTTCCTTATTCGAGAGCACGTGTACGTGCTCAATTCAGCAGAGGTGCTCAAATGATCGGCCTCGTCGTCTGCGGTGGCCAAGGGACGCGACTGGGCCCCTTGGGTTCTGCCATTAACAAGTGCCTGTTGCCAGTGCGAGGGCGTCCGGCCCTGAGCTGGGCTATCGACCTGACACGCGACGTTGGGTGCGACCGGACTGTTCTCCTTGCCGGTCACCTGATCGGTCAGATCCGGACCTACGTCACGACTGAGGGCTTTCGAGATGTAGAGGTGCTCGATGCTGGAACTGACTCGACGGGTGTTGCAGTCGCTCGGGCGCTCGAGGAAGACGGCTCCGAACGGGTCGTGTACTCGCATGGCGACATCGTTCTCGGCGGCGTCGCCCGCCGGCGGCTCCACGCGGCGATCCATGGATTGGCTGATTCCGAGGGTCTGGTGGCAGTCAGTCGGCGTGATCGAGCTCCGACGCATCCCCACGCGGTTGTGGAGCGCGGTCGCGTGACCTCGTTCGTTCCCGCACGCGATGGTGCACGCTGCTGCGTGGGGGTGGCGTCCTTCACGCCAGCCATGCTGCCGACGGACACGCGTCGATCTGGAGCGCTTGAGTATCTGATCGACGAGAGTGCCATATCCGCCCGGCTTGTACGCGCCGCAGACATCGGCGCAGACTGGACGCACCTCGAGCGCCTCGACCTTTATGACCAGGTACGGTGAACCAATGAGGGGGGCGTCAGTCCCGGCGGAGTTGGTCGAGGAGTTGGGTTCCGCCTTCCGCACGGACGACCCCGGCCGCTGTCGGGAATTGGCAGCGGCGGTCGCTCAGCAGTTGCTCGAGACGCGCGCGGTCCCTGAGAGCATCTGGCATCCGCTCGGGTTCTATCGCATGGAGTTCGGCGCCGATTCGGCGGGCGACAGGTACGCATTCCACGTCTGGCCGGCGGGAATGCGGTCCACTCAGGAGCCGGAGTGGCTGGTGCACCGCCACGTATGGCCGTTGAAGAGCTTCGTTACCCTGGGACGGCTGCGCGATGACCAGTTCGATGAGCCCGCTGTACAGGCTGACGAAGTAGGCGCTCGCTACCTCGCCGTCGTCGTGCCGGGCAAGTCCACTCTTGTTCGAACCGGCGAGGAGCTGGCGCTCTCCGGCCTCGAGTCAGCGCTGTTCGAGGATGCGTTCTACGAGATCGATCTCAACCGGTTCCACCGCACCACGGTCCTGCTGGACGAGCTTTGCATCACGACCGTCCGTATCGGTCCTCGATCGAAGCCCAACTCGGACGTTCTCGGCGATGTTGATGGTCCGGCTGAGGTTGCCTACGAGCGGCGACCGGTGGACCTCGATTCCCGCATCCATGCTCTGCGTGAACTCAGGTCAGCCGCCGACTAGCGAGATGCCACCGTCGAGGACCAGCTCATGGCCGGTCATGAAGTCAGCGCCAAGAATGAACTCGACTGCATCTGCTACCTCGATCGGCGCGCCCAGGCGGCGCCAAGGTGTCTTCTGGACCACCTCGGAAACGTAGTCAGAGCCCGCCGACTGGGTCATCTCAGTGTCATAGTTACCCGGACTTATCGCGTTGACTCGAATGCGTCCGCCCGCCAATGAGACCGCTAACGAACGAGTCGTGCTGAGAAGCGCTGCTTTGGAAGCGGCGTAACTCACGATCTCTGGACACGCCAACGACCCATACACCGAGGTTATGTTGATGATGTTGCCGCCGCCGGCCTCGGTCATCGGCTGGGCGAGGAGCCGGCAGAACTCCAACGGAACTAGCGCATTGACCGAGAACGTCTTCAGAGCCGTCGATGGATCCTCCGATGGAAGGCCCTCATAGGCAAGTATGGCGCCAGCGTTGTTCACAACCACTGATGGGCAACCGTTCTCGGCAAGGACTCGGTCGACGACCCGACGCGGCGCATCAGAATCGCTCAGATCTACCGCGATATGCTTGCTCGCGCTCGAAGGGTCACGGTGTCGGCTGCAGCTGACTACTTCGTATCCGGCCGCGGCAAGTCGATCGGCGATGAGTCTACCGAGGCCCCGCTCGCCGCCGGTGACAAGGGCAACACCTGTCACGAAGTGCTCTCGGTCTCTTCGTCGAAGGCTGGGCTATCGACAACGAAGAGCCGCATCTCTGAGTCCGACCAGAAGTCATACAGAGTGTTCTTTGGGACGATGACCATCTCGTCGGGAGAGACCGCGACCTCCTCTCCAGCGACTGCGAAACGCCCGATCCCGGTCAGGACGAAGTAGACGCGGTCGTTGATTGGGCTGCTTGTCTCTCCATGACGCCCGGTAACAGTGATGACGGCTCCGCTGATTGCAGCGCAGTCGTCCTTGGTGGAGAGGGACACCCCGGCGATGTCCGCCCACCCCCAGTGCTCGCCATCGGCGACAGTGAAATGGAACCGGTTCATGCGTGTTTCCTCCTTCGATTCGGCGGTGCTGGCGTAGCGGCGCCTCGGCGCAACAGCGTTGATAGGGACTCAAGCCTGCGGATCTTCGCGTACTGACTCCGACGCGCACTATCCCACGACCTGAACAGGCCGTGCTCAGCAGTCTCGTCCACGTGACGGCGATCAGCCACCAAGGCGGCGAGTTCCGGCCACAGCGCCTCCGACACGCGTGCCGCTTCCGCGATCATCCGTCGCCCGTAGAACACGTTGAACCTGAGAGCGGATGCGACTAGCGCCGTTGTGAGGTCTGCTAGCTCCTCCAGCGACGCCCCAGCGGAGATCTGGACCTCGAGGATTCCATGACAGGCCACTGCTGCGACGTCGTTCGACTCCGCCGTTGGCGCTTCGAGGGCGACATGGCGGAGGTCGTCGATAGCGCCAGCTAGGTACGCCTCCCAGTGTCGCGCCAGGAGTCGCCCGCGGACGTTCTGCGACTTGCCGAGCACGGTGCACGCCTCTGCGAAAAGGCCTTCGTCCGCCGTCATGCGGCGCCGTGCCGTCGCCAGGTGCAGGAGGCAGAGCCCGTAGTGGTACCGATCGTCGGTGTAGAGGTCGGGTGCGTCGTGCGCGAGGAAGTCGAGCAGCTCGACAACTTCCTGCGGCCTACCCCCGAGGAGCAGAGTCTCGGCTTGGTGCGAGAGGATGTTTAGGCGGTATCCCTCGCCGTCGACATCCGCGAACCGAGTGAGGACCAACTTGGTCCATCGTTCAGCGGCAGTGATGTCGTCTGCGCAGCGCAGCAGTTCGGCTGTGTTCAGCGTTGCCACCGCTACCTGGAACTCGTCTTTCAACTCTCGAAAGAACCGTCGTGCTCCGCGCGCTCGCACGAGCCCGTGTGCGACATCGCCATCCATGGTGTGGGTCCACGAAGCCAGACTGTCTGCGAGTGCTCGAATGACCGCTTCATGGAGCTGTTGAGCGCGAGCTACAGCAGCGTCAGCGCGGGCACGAGCGAGCGCCCACTCGTTGCGCATCGCGTAGACGTAGCTGAGGACTATCAGGGCCTCGGCGGCGACGTCTTCCGCGACTGCCCCTTCCGCGAGCAGGCGCTCGCACTCCTTGATCGCCTGAGTGCTTGCAACTCGCCGACCGAGCACACCGTAGGTTTCCGCCAATCGCGCGAGGAAGACGGCTTCGGCGTCAACCAACCCTTCGGCGCGAGCCAGGGCGAGCCCTTCCGTGCACCAGGGCAAGGCCTCGCCGACGGCCGCCCGCCGGTGGCAGACATCGACGAGTCCCGTCAGCGCCGCGATTCTCGTCTCGGTTGGAAGGCGCGGATCATCCCCGGAGAGAACGTCTTCGAGTTCGAAGTACCCGGCGTCATACCGGCCTGAAGAGAGGTGGGCCAACCCGCTGATCGCCTTTAGCTCAGGGTGCTCTCGAGCGTCTATGGAGGTCGCGCGCACGGCATCGACTAGATCCGAAACGTCGTCGGCGACGAGAACGCCACGAACGCGGCTCGTCGCCAGCCGGAGTTCAGCTATCGCCGCTGGCAAGTCGGCCTGCGCGAGGAGAACCAAGCGCAGCGTTCGTAGCCGCTGACCCCGCGAGGTCGCTTGGTCGACGGATAGCAGCCGCTCCTCGCAGGCTCTTGTCGCCTTTGCGCACAGCTCCCTGTACCTGTCAGGCGCTCGGACGCGAAGGTCGGAAGCCACGTGGTCCGCGATGGGATCGTCAATCGTCCACCCGTCCGGGGAGGGCCGAAGGAACGACACGCGCGTCCTGAGAAACGCCAGATGCTCATGCGCCGGCCGCCCGATGACGTGGGCAACCATATCCTCGTCAAACTGACGGAACAGCGCCGCCGCCTCGATCACGGCCACCAGCCCTGGCTCGCTGGCGTCGAAGTGTGACAGGACTCGGGGTAAGAGCCTCCCGCGAAGAATTTCGTCAACGGTGTCCGCCGAAGCCTCGGGATGAGCGAGCAGTTCATCGACTGCGATGGCGAGAAGCCACGGCACCCCGCTCGACGCCGCCGCTACGGCTTTCACCACTTCGGATGACGCCGTGGGTAGGCGTCGATCTACGTAAGAAGCAACTCCGCTGTCGTCCAACGGTCCGAGGGGAATCTGCTCGATCGACTCGTGCCATTGGCCCCAGTCGCGAGCAACCTCCTCGAGTGGTTGGCGACCGCTGATGAGGATCGCTATCGGCCCGACGAAGTTCGGAGACGAGAGCAGAACAGCCCGAGTCCAGTCGTCCGTCGCTCTGGAGGCCAAGTGGTAGTCGTCGACGATCAGGCAGACGCCGTCGTGTGTCGCGAAGAGCGGATGCAAGTCCTGGAGGAACGCGTTCGTCAGCCGGCGCCGCGCCTGCGTGAGGATGTCCGCAGCGGCACCACCGAGTTGTGCGCCAAGGTTGTACAGCTCAGCGGCGTCGCCCATCGCTCCGGTGACCATGCCCCCGACCGGCGGGAGAGTGTCGCCGTTGTCAGTGGCATTCGTGTGCGTGGCAGCTGCCTGCTCATAGTCCACGACGGCTGCGCCGTAGAGCGGTCCTGGGTGCGGTTCAAGACTTGACTTCCACTGCGACATGATGTCGAACGGGCCCATCCCGAGGCGCAACTGCGCGTAGGCGGAGGTCCACCGACGATCGTGCGCTTCCTGCCTCAACCGCGCGATCAGAGTCGTCTTTCCGTAGCCGCCATCGGCGGTGAGTGCCAGAACCGCCACCGCACGCCGGCCTCTGGCGTCGTTAAGGAACGTTGCAAAGTGGGCCGTCTCCTCGTCGCGAGCGACGAAGTACGCGAGACGGTCGTGTTCGAGTCGATCCTGCAATGAGGCGGACGAGCGCACTGGGCGCCGCGCCTGTTTCGGCACTGACGTCGTCGGGCCACCCCTCACGGCGACTGCGATGCTGTGAGCCGAAGCGGACAACGCCTCGAGTCGCTGCTTGCGGTCGTCGCTAGATGTGCTGCTGCGTAGCTCATCGATTGCGGCCGCCAAGCGCTCGACGGTGTCGATCGTCACCGGTCGGCTGCCTGATAGTCCGCCCGACAGGGTCGCTGAACTCACTCCCATCGCCTTGGCAAGACCCGCCTGCGACAGGTGCAGAGCGTCTCGGACGGCAGCGACGACCGATCGAAACGCCTCCTGAGACGGCCCTTCGATGATTTCTCGTTTCACGAAAGCCTTTCGCCCCCTACGCCGCGGCGTGAAACGAGTGCCTCGCCACCGTCGACCTCATGACTTCCAAGCAGCAGCGTACGTCGGCAGAGCCGACCCAGCCCATGTGCTCCCACTCTGGCGCACTCCATACGGCCGTGCCCCTGACTGTGCACGGCGTCTCCGGTCGACGAGATCAGCTGCGACGCCTTCAGGCGCTCCGCGAACTCGTGGCGCATCTCGAGGCGAAGGACCAACTCTCCTCTCACGAGGCGGTCCTCCTGTTTCGCGTTACCGGAACGTCTTCGGCGTCGGGCGCCAACGAGGTGGTCGGCCACCGCGCTTCCGAGGTGCCGCAATGCTGAGTGCTGACCTGGCGCAACGCCTGGTGGACTTCTTCACGGAGCACCCGCCCGAGTGGTTGAGCCGCTATCAGCTGCCACCTCGTGCAAGGATGGCTCTCGCGTTCGCCGCGATGACCGGAGCGGGCTACGACTACGACGAGATCGCCGCCGCCGCCCACTACTCCGTTTGGACACCGAAGACCTACATCCGGGACGTCGCGGAATTCTGTGTCGATGGCCGGCACCGAACCAAGAAGGAGGGGCTCGAGCTCCTCGCCCACGCGCATCTAGTGTCCGCTAATCCAGCGCTCCTCGCCGAGTTGATCCGAACGGACCTACTTCGGTCGACCGCTTGACGGGTCGGGGGGAGACTTCAGTCAGACGGTGGACACAACGCTCGGAGTCGAGGCGGCCACCGCCCACACGAGCAGATTGCTGGTTCGGAGGCCACGGCTCTGATCGATGGGTCCGGTACAGGTGACCAGCAACAGCCGGGGCTCAGGTGAGAAACTGAACAGGCCAGGATCGAGCGCTCCTTTGGGGATTGTCGCCCAGCCCTGGACGGTGAACGGGTGACGCTCGCCCAACTCGTCGTCCACTATGACTGGTGAGCCGAGATCCAACTGGTCCAGATCGGCAAAGACCCCGTCGCTTCCTCCCCAGACGACGTGACCCGCCAGCAGCGCCGTGCCCAACTCGCCAGGCCGCGCTGACCCTTCGAACCACGCGACAGCATCGCCACGAAGATCGTCGGGCAGGCTGGCACCAGCGTCACGGTCCACCGGCGTAATGGCGCCATCGATGTCGGCGGTAGGCGCTGACACGAAGGCTGGAAGGCCTACGTGCTCACCTTCGTCCGGCGAGGGCGTGACCGTTGTCGCTGTCGGTTCAGCGGGTGCCGTCGGCGGCGTCGATTCCGCCTGAGGCTTGGGTGCGCAGCCGGACGCCAGCAGCAAGAGGGCGAGGACCGTCGTCGGCCGGCGCCGAACCAGCAGTGCTGCCGTCACCGCCAGAGCACTCAACCCTGCGGCGATCGCGGCGGTGTGCGGGCCGTGCGGCGCCGCGGGCGCGTCGGTGTCGATGGGAATTTCGGGGGGCGGTGAGTCGTGTGGCTGCCGCCCGTCCTCGACCCACAGGAGTCGCAACGGTGTCTCGGCACCGCCAGCCCACAGCGCGGTGTAGGCCGTGTCGGGCGCGGCTTCGACTGTCCGGTCCCCGAGTTGTTCGCCGGAAGGTGACAATGCCCGCAGGTCGAGCCGGCCCGAGAGTGCCTGGTGCCGCTCCGAGGAGGAGTAGGGCTCCGCAGGTGAGCCATCTCCAGCGGTGCCGTCATCGAGCTGCACGGTGCCGCTGTCGGCGGTGGCGTTGATGAACCGCAGAGAGGCTGCGCCTGGGGCGACTCGGCTGGCGGAGCACTCCGGGAACTCCCGCCACTGCCGACCGTCGTTGTCGGGCTCGACGAGGATGACAGTCACCAGGCACCCTGCGCTCGCCGTCTCGAGCCGAACCGACTCCTGCCCGATGTTGATGACCGGGTTCGCCGGCAGCCGCGCGAAGGTAGTCGCGGAGCCGAAGCCGAGACTCTGCGGGGTGGCGTCACCGAGAGTGACGTCAACGACGGCGTTGGAGGAGGCGGGGTTCGTGTTGATCACCCTGACCAACACGCCCGGGTCGAGGTCTGTCGGTGAGGCGCCCGCCGTCGGTGTGGCCAGAGCCACGCCGACGACGGCGACGAGGAGGCCGAGGAACACCTTGCGGGCACTCACGCTGACCGCCGACTGTCGGGCTCCTCGATCTGAGCGGTCTCCTTGGTCCACGCCCCGTCGACCCACGAGCGGGCGTCGTAGGGCAGCAGGTGGTGTGGAAGTGTGCCGGCGGCGATCTCCCGCTCCTGCTCGACCCAGGCGGGATCGGGCGCCCTGTAGAAGGGCTCGCCAGGCTTGCGCTCCTCGAAGGAGTAGGTGCCTGAGGCCACCGCGGCGTCCCACCGGGCGACGCGCTCGCCGCTGATGGAGATGCGCTTCTGCCCGTCGGAGCGAACCGAGGCTGCCTGCTTCTCGGCCTTGCGTTCCCGCTCGTGCTTCCGGCGGATGGCCCACCAGCGGGCCCGCCTGGCTCGACCGAGTTCGGCGGCGTCGTCGTCCGCGTGGCGGAAGGCCAAGTACGTCATGCCGGCGAACAGGGCGAGGGCGATGATGCCGAAGAGCAGGCCCCCGAGAAGACCCGAGCGCAGGCCTCGGATGACTCCGACGACGACAGCGTGGGCGACCCCGAGAACGAGGGCAGCGATGCCCATGGCGTGCTCGCCGGGGCTGATCTCCACGTCGGACGAGATCGCCTCGTGGCGCCGCCAGTAGTAGCCGCCAGCGGTGTGGGCGCACAGCAGGTCGACGGCGGGGACGGCGATGGCTAGCGCCATCGTGAGGCCGAGCGACAGCCCGAGCGCGAGCAGAGCGCCTCGGTCGACGATCTGCATGATCACGTAGAAGCCGAGACCGCAGAGGGCGTACATCCACGTGGGGACGGTGCGGCCAGTTTCACCGCGGCGACCGAGGTGGACGCGCCGGGCGGTGCGCTCGCGCACGTCATTGATGCGCGTCTCCGCCTCGCCGACGGAACGCTCGTGCTCCTTGACCTCCTCCACGGTCGCCTTGAGCTTGCCGAGCCCCTTACGGATCTTTGCCTCGACGGCATTGACGATCTTGCCGAACCGCTTGCGGTCAGCCTCGGTGGCACGATGCTTTGCCTCCGCGAGTTCCGGAGGTTCGCTACGGGGCCACTTGCTCCAGTCCCCCGAGATGGGGGTGACTTCACTCATCAGGATGGTCTCCTTGGTCAGTCCGAGTCGCGGCGGTCGCCGCTCCTCGGACCGTAAGAAAGGAAACCTGATTGGACGATCCCCCTCGGGGGACAACTCCTAGCTACTGCGGGCGCTCGCAAGCGCCGCCGAGTGCAGCGAGACCCTGAAGGTCGCCAGGGCCATAGTGGGCCGGCCGGGTGGGGACAACGTCGGGGTACATGACCTCGCCGGTGTCCTGCACGTGCGCGAGGCCGACGGCGTGCCCGAATTCGTGGAGGTAGGTGACCCCCCAGGAGCGGGTCCCGAAGCCGGGCGGGAGTCCGGCGTCCGCCGCCAGCGTGACGGTGCCGGAAGTGATGGTCAAGCCGATCGACATGAATTCGCCGGTGCCGACGGTGTCAGGCTCGGGCTCACCGGGAAGTTGCCACGGGGCCGACACCCACCTGACAACGATCGTTGGACCGTCGGCCGATCTGCCGGTCTGGAAGCCGACCGGCCGACCGTTTGCGATCGCGAGTCGAGGTACCGCTTCGGCGACGTCTCTGGATGCAGGGTACGGCTCGCCGTCCAACTGGTACCAGACCGACACGGTGTCGCAGGGGTCGAAGGTCACCGGCTTCCCGCCGTTGGTCTCGGCGAACGCGTACACACCCGGCGGGGAAGGGGCTGCTGGAGGCTGCGGCACCCGCCCGTTGCCGGTCGAGCCGCTACCTTCACCGCCTCCGATCGCCGGGATCCGTGCGCCTGGAAACGCCGTCGCACCCGCAGCGACCCCCATCAGCACAGCGAAGGCAATGACGTACACGCGCAGGAGGCGGCCGAGAGTGGCCGCCTCCCTACCGAGGATTCGGAGCGCGAATACTTGTCGGCTTAGGTGTCGGGGAGAAGGGTGGTTCCGGCCCGCGTGACCTGGCCATGCTTCTCGGCGACGAACCATGACCAGAAGTCCTCGAGTTCCGAGGGCGTCAGCGTCCCTGTTGAGTCCGATCCCGAGGAGAGACCCACGCCGGCCAACCAGACCTCCGTGGCGTCCAGGCCAGAGAAATCGGCGCCGCCGCAGTCAGCCATGACAGCGGCACGACCATCCGGGGAGTCGATATCGCGCCCCGTAAGGTTACAGCCCTGAGTCGTGTTGATGGCATCGCTGAGCATGACGATACGACGCATCTCTGCGTGGTCCGGCAAGAGGTTCGAACCCCAGGCGAGCGCACCGAACACGTCACTGCGATCAGCCGGTTCGCCCAGGAGTGCCGACCGCGTGCACCGGACGAACACCTCCTTCTGGTCTTCGGCCCAAGTCTGCTGGTTCTCTGGGTTGTCGGACCCGTCGCCCGTACGCAGGAAGCTGATGTCAGCCACGAGCGTCGGCGAGCGTTCCGAGTCGCCCGAGATCGTCCCCTCAATGACGCGCGCACCGTCCCGAGCCGCCTCTGGAAGGACGACCTCTTGGAGATGCCGCAGGTGGGTGTCCACCAGGTTGGCGTCGGACGCATTGGTGCCCAACAGCACGACGATGGTCGCCTGGGAGTCTGACGCCGGCTCGGTCCGGCACTCTCCAAGTTCCGATGTTGGCGGCTGATGGATGAGATCAGCCCCGGTGGCCACTGCGATTCCACCGGCGAGCACCAGCCCGGCTGTCGCAGCACCGATCCATTTCCACATGTGAGCCTCCAGAGGTCAGTCGATTGAACGAGTTGGAGGTCAACGTACGAACGGAAAGCTCCCCGCTCGATCCCCCGTGGGGGACATCCGCTCGCGACTCGCCAAGCAGCCGGGCGAGGTCCGTTCGAGCGCGCTCAGTTCGGCCTACCTTGGAGCAGTGATAAGCGTCCTAGTGCGTGAAGTCAGCTGTGGCGCTGATCGATGCTGTCTCGAAGCCGCTCCCGGACTCGCTGTCGATGCTTTCGGAGGAACGACGACGTCGGGTGTGATGGGTCGAAGCCGGCATCATCCCACCGCTCCGCGATCTCCGGGTCGGTCAGGCCCTGGACGTGCCACCACAGTGGCCACGAGTCGCGCGGATCAAGCTGGGAGAGAGCGTCCAGGACGCCAGCGAGCTTGAGTTTCTGCACCACGCGTTCGGCGGGATCGATCGCGTCCAACGCCCACGTTGCGTCCCGAGCGTACGCCTCCTCCCGTTGTCGGCGCCTGTCTTCGCTCCGATAGCGATCGATCGCACGATGCCTCAACGCTGTGAGGACGTATGGTGTGTCCGCTTCGAACAGCGCAGGGCCGAACCGGAACCACAGCTGTTGGAGGTCGTCGGGGCTGTGGGCCGCGTCGAGGAGTTGCTCGTACAGGCGTCGCCGGTCGGTTCGTCTCTCCTCAGTCACCACCGCATGCCTCGTACCTCATCACCGGTCGTGCTCAAACTAGGGGGCGGAGATCGCAATTCAGGGGAGGCTCGCACAGGAATCTTGTCACAGCCTGTCGCTCCACTCCGTTCACAAGGTGAAGAGCTCCTACAACCACTCTGGAGTGCATGATGGACCTACATGACCCACAGCCGATCGCACCGCTCTCATACTGGGCAGGCACCGAGGATCGGAGCCTGCCCCTGGGACTGAGCCCGGCGATTCTTGACTCACACGAGGGCTTGCAGGAGCGCGACTGGCGCGCGGAGCGCTTGGTTGAGCGCGCGTTCGACGTCCTTGCCACGGACACTGAACGATGCCTTGACGCCATGACGCTCGCCGCCTGCTCTGGGCTAGCGGAACAGATGAACGATCTCGCCAATTCCTCGGACGGAGAAGTCGCAGCAGTCGAGGCATTCCTTGCAGATCTCGGTATTGAAGTCGGTGCGTTGGAGCCGATCGCCGAGTCCGTCAAGGAGAAGGACTGGTTCCCTGCGGCCCAGACAGCCCTCGACGCGCTGCTCGAGTACTTGGTTGCCCACCGATCGACACGGGTCGAGCCCGAGGTGTGGGCAAAGGAGTGCAGCGCGCAGACTGACCTCGACGAGTTCTCATTCTTTTCGGGGCTGGATGCGTCCGGGGGCGACCTCGCCCTCGAGATCACGGCACGTTGCACCGCGAGCTGGCTCGGCGAGAATGGGAGACAAGAGCTCATGTACCGCAATCGCTTCGTTCAGCTGAGCGCGGCGGACGTGGGGGTTCAGGTCGACTCGTTCGTGCCCGGTGTACTCGTGGTGGATGCGGACGCCGTTAGCGACGGGGTCGGGGATAGTGGCACCCCGAGCATCGCGGCCATCCCCGTCGGTCCCGATGTCGAGGTTGAGCTCGATGTGAGCCTGGCGACGTTTCGCTTGAACGGCTGCCCTTCGGGCGAGGGTGCGTTCCTGCGGTTCGAGATGTCGTCTGGGCCGTCGCTGTGCGGACGTTCCTGTATAGCGCTCGGCGAGTTCGGGCCGCCGTCGACGAAGGGTGTCGTTCCCTGGGTGACCTCGGCAGGCACGCTATGGCAGTGGCAGGTTCCGGACGAGGAACGGGTCGACCCGGTTCCGATCGTTAGCACCCGAAGCGACGATCCGACGTTCGATGTGAACGACGTCCTCCGCTTCGTCTCTCTGCAGCCGCAGTATGGAGATCCCCCGATGTGACGGATCGCCAACGGTAGGACTGCCGGAGGTGATCTGTATCGACCCGGGCCACAGAGGGAGGTGCCGGTCATCCCGGCCATCCACCGAGCTGTCGGGGGGTGGAAAGATCCGATGGCGATGTCCGGCTAGCACGAGACTGACCTTGATGTCATTCAATGCTGCGCAAAGCTCGTCGGCATCGTCAAGGGCGCAGGTCGTTAGCGCTTGGAGGATGTGGTTATCGAACATGTGGGGAGGATGGTGCATAAGCGCGACACGAAGCGCGCCTGCTTGGGGAGCGCCGATAGCGCGGATCTCGCCCAGGGGGTCGGTGGCGGCGCTCAATGGCAACTCCGCACCGGGGAGATGGCCAGTGACGCGTCCCGATCCGCACACGCCTCCGCGAAGCGCTCCCATCAGGCCGGCGGCCCAAACCGTATTGACTAGGACAAAGGACAGGTCGTCACTGATCTCGACCAGGCGTGGCAGAGGTGGCGGCATGTGACCGTCATCGGCCAGCCGTCGCACAGCACCCATCTGTCCGATTGGGCGAAATAGAGGCCAGGTTCCAGGCCACACGTCGTGATTGCCGAACAGATCGATGATGTGCGCCACCCCCGCGTCTCGCAGTCGGGGATAGAGAGTCTCTTGAAGGAAGTCGAAGCCTTGGAATGGTTCTGTGCCTAACTGACCATATGCCTCTACATCTCCGGTCTGAACGACGATCACCGGGCCCGCCCCATCGATCCATTGCACCTCGCTTTCAACGGCTTGGGGAACAAGTCGCAGCAGGTTGCCAACGTCCCGGGGCCCCGCGTGGGCGAGTTCGTTCGCGAGAGGTCCTGCGAGCCGTGTCGCCCTCCGGGTGGCGGTGCGCTGCTCTTGTGGTGGTTTGGTGGCACCACGATGGTCAACAAAGAGATGAAGATCCGTGAGCTGCACGATGCTAGCGAAGGGCCTTAGATCCATGGTCTCTCTTGTGATCGAAGTTTGAGGGCCACGAGGGCGGATGCGCCAAGGTAGCGCTGAGGCAACCCTGCCCGCAGCTATCCAGCTACTTGCGTCAAGCGCAGACGCTCAGAGTCTTGTCCGACATCGATTTGTCACCACAGCCCTGGATCCCCTTCGACACCGCTGCAACGATAGGCAACCCAAGTCAAACTGAAGTGGCTTACTCGACCGTTGCGTTATGCGCGTGACGTGTCCCACATCCGGTTGCCTAACGGTGGCTTGGCGATATGCACTTGACGCATGGCGTTCACTACTCCCTGAGCAGCTTTTCGAGCGTGGTCAACTGTATCGCCGGCCGAAGGGCTGGTGCTGACGACATCACATGCGGGGTTTACCCGAGATCCCGCAGGGCTGGCCGAGCGGCGGCGGATGGCGGCGCCTGATGTCCACGCGGTGGCTGAACGACGCACAGCAGCAAGCAACCACCTCGCGAGTTCGCAACACAGTCGCGACGCTTGAGCAGTTACCGGAAGAGGCGCCATGGGCATGGCCCGTTGGGGTAGTCAGTCGTTACGACAGCCCGAGAGCGAAACGAACTAGCGGGGGACGCACGAGGTGTCGCCGCACACGCATTCGGACCGGCCCTCCGATCGACGGTCATCTCACCTACGGCGTGGGTAGAAGTTCGTCTGCCTTCGCAAGCCTGGGCGCCGTCGCGCGCCGTGGCGCGCCCGAACCACCACCGACAAGGCGGAACGTCCCATGGAGCTCTCGATCAAGCCGCGCCACGTCGCCCGTTACGGGGAGATCGGCGCGCTGCTCGTCAAGCATGCGCTGCGGGTGCGGCAGGCGAACGGTGACGTGCTGGCCGAGGGTGACGAGCTCGAGGCGGTCGACGAGGATGACGTCGCCGCCGCCGAGAAGCTGGCGGCGTCGCTCGAGTCGATGGGGCCCACGTTCGTCAAGCTCGGGCAGCTGCTGTCGACCCGGGCCGACCTGCTCCCGCCGGTGTACCTCGACGCGCTGGCGCGGCTGCAGGACGAGGTCGAGCCGTTCGGCTTCGCCGCCGTCGAGGAGATCGTTACCCGCGAGCTCGGCGTCCGCCTGTCCGACGCCTTCACCTTCTTCGACCACGAGCCGCTCGCCGCCGCCTCGCTCGGCCAGGTCCACCGGGCGACGCTGCGCAGCGGCAGGGACGTGGCGGTCAAGGTCCAGCGGCCCGACATCCGCGACCAGATCGTCGACGACATGGCGGTCATCGCCGAGCTGGCCGCCTTCGTCGACGAGCACACCCAGCTCGGCAGCGACCTCGGCTTCTCGGCCATGGTCACCGAGTTCCGCCGCTCCCTGCTCGACGAGCTCGACTACCGCCACGAGGCCGCCAACCTCGTCCTCCTCCGGGCCAACCTGGCCGACTACCCGCAGCTGATCGTGCCGGCCCCCGTCGACGACTACACGACCTCGCTGGTGCTCACCATGGAGTTCGTGCCCGGACGAAACGTCGCGTCGCTCGGCCCTCTCGCCCAGCTCGAGATCGACGGGCCGGCGCTGACCACCGCCCTGTTCGACGCCTACCTGGACCAGATCCTGGTCGACGGCTTCTTCCACGCCGACCCGCACCCCGGCAACATCCTGCTCACCGACGACGGTCGCCTGGCCCTGATCGACCTCGGGATGGCCGCCCGGGTGCAGGCGCCGCTGCAGGACCAGCTGGTGCGGCTGCTCATCGCCGTCGGCGAGGGTCGGGGCGACCGGGCCGCCGAGGTCCTCACCAAGATCGGCGACCCCCAGCCGCACTTCGACGCCGCCGCGTTCACCGCCGGCTGCGTCGACCTGCTCGACGAGTACCGCACCGCCCGCCTGGAGCAGATCCAGGCCGGACGCCTCGTCGGCGAGCTGGCCCGCACCTCCGCCGCCGCCGGCCTGCGCCCACCTCGTGAGCTGACCATGGTGTCGAAGGCGCTGCTCAACCTCGACGAGGTGGCCCGCCGCCTCGCCCCCACCTTCGACCCCAACGCCGAGATCCGGGACCACCTGCAGTCGATCATGCAGCGCAAGATGGCGGCCGGCGCCTCCCCCGGGAACCTGCTGACGGCCGCGCTCGACGCCAAGGAGTTCGCCGAGCACCTGCCCTCCCGGGTCAACAAGGTGATGGACGCCCTCGCCGAGGGCGAGCTGACCCTCAACGTGCAGGGCATCGACGACGCCGAGCTCATGCGGGGCATCCAGAAGATCGCCAACCGGGTCACCGCCGGCGTCATCACCGCCGCCCTGATCCTCGGCGCCTCGCTCTTCGGCCGCGGCGACGCCCGCCACGAGCTGTTCGGCTACCCCACCCTGTCGATCATCCTCCTGGGCCTCGCCGCATCGGCCGGCGTCTGGCTGCTGTGGTCGACCTTCCGCAACGACCTCCCTCAGCGCCGACGCCCCGGTCGCCCCTGACCGATCGGAGGCCACGCCGGCGCGAACCACCACCGCCGCCAGGCGAGGACCCGCTTGACCGCCCCGCCGGAGAGCCGTCGCTCAGGTCGGCCGGCGGAACTGGCGCCGCTTCTTGTCGGAGGCGATGTTGGCGAAGAGCCGGGCCGAGGAGTGGGCGGACTCGATGTCGCCGAGGGTCAGGCCGTCGGCGAGCTGCTCGGACTCGGCGTCCATGTCGATGCCCTTCTGGCCCAGTAGGACGACGCCTCCATCCGGTGGCGGCCGCTACGTAGGTCGGTGCGCTGGAGGTAGTAGTGGCTGATCATGTGGAACACCTCGCCTTCGCCCTGGCGGAAGGTGACGGCGACGGCCTCCTCGCCCCACTGGTCGCCGAGCTCGGGGCTGCGCAGCAGCACGTTCACCCGGGCGGGGTCGAGGACCGTGATCGGGTAGGACGACGCCTCGAGCCACCACTGCGGGTCGTCGCGCTGGTCCATCACGCCGGCGAGGTACGGGCTGGAGGGGTCGAGCACCTCGATGGGCACCACCGCGTCGGACGTGGGCCGGTGGTTGTAGGCGAGCACCCCCGGGAAGGCCGGCTCGATCACGTGGCGCAGGGCCCAGTCGGTGGTGAAGAGCGTGCCCCCGGTGTCGACGAAGCGCCCGACCGCGGCCAGGTCGATCTCCGACAGCTGGCCCGGGCAGTTGATCACCAGCAGCTGTCCGGGGTGCAGCCCGGCCGACGCGAGCTGGCCCGGGTGGACCATCACGTGCGGGAGCCCGAGCGCTTCGAGCACCTGCTCGACGTGGTCGTAGCCGCCCGGCACCACCACGATGTCGGACGCCTCGATGGCGGCGAGGGCCTCGGCGGCAAGGGGCGCCTCGGCCGCCATGCGGTCCCGGGTGAGCTTGGATGCGGCGGCGTAGGCACGGCGGCGATCGTCTGGCGGGGATGGAGGCACGGGCGGCTTCTGGAAGGTGGATGGACCTCTGTGGGTACGGCTCCGCTGTGACCGGTCGCCCGGCACCGTCGGTCGAAGGGGAATATTTAGTGCTAAATCGAGGTAGGAAGTCGGGTACGCCCCGAACTCCGACGGAGGATCCGTTCCATGGCCCGCTACGTGACCCGAGTGCAGACGCCGCTCTCGGCCGACGAGGCGTTCGACTACGTCGCCGACCTGACCAACTTCGCCGAGTGGGACCCCGGTGTGCGGCGGTCGGTCCAGGTGGCCGGCGCAGGATCGGAGTTGGGCGCCGCTTACGACGTCACCGTGGCGGCGGTCCCACGGGACCTGACCCTGCGCTACGAGGTGGTCGAGCACGACGCGCCCCGCAGCTGCCTCGTGGTGGCCCGCAGCGGGGTGTTCACCTCGACCGACCGCATCACCGTCGTGCCCGACGGCGACGGGTCGATCGTCACCTACGACGCCGAGCTGACGCTGAACGGGCCGCTCGGTCTGTTCGACCCGTTGCTGCGGCTGGCCTTCGGGCGCATCGGCGACCGGGCCGCCGCCGGGCTGCGCCGAGCGCTCGACGGCGTCGCCGTTCCGACATGAGCCACGCCGCCTTCTTCGACGCCGCGGCGGCGTGGGCCCTCTCGCCCGGCTTCAACCGGGTCAATCCCGTCGACGCATCGTCCATCGACAGCGCGGCGGCGCTCGAGGCGAACGCGGCGGACCCGAATACGGACGGGCGGCACTGCGGGGCGGCGACCGTCCCAGCGAGGCGGTGGTCCCCCAGGGCGGAGATGCCGGACCCGATGCGCAACCGGCGACTGGTCCCCGCCGCGGCGTACGACACTGCCCGCCGGGCGCACCGGTCCGCCGCACCCGAGCTCGACGGACGCCGGCCCATCGCCTCCGAGCCCCAACTGAGCACCTGGGGCGAGAGCGAGGCGTCGTGAACGCCGCCGACGTGGTCGACGCCGCACTCGAGTGGCCCATCGCCCCCAGCTTCACCCGGCTCGGGTACGACGTCCGCTCCTGCACCGAGGGGTGGAAGCGCCTCGACGAGTACGACCAGCGCGACCAGGTCGTCGTCATCACCGGTGCCACCTCGGGGCTCGGGCTCGCCGCCGCCCGGCAGATGGCGGCCAACGGCGCCACCCTCGTGCTCGTCGGCCGTGACGCCGCCAAGACCGATCGGGTGCGCGACGAGGTCGCCGACGCCACCGGCAACGCGCGGGTCGAGTCGGTGGTCGCCGACCTGTCCGAGCTCGACGCCGTCGAGGCTGCCGCGGCCGCCATCGCCGGCGCCCACGACCGGGTCGACGTGCTCGTCCACAACGCCGGTGCCCTCGACGCCGAGCGGCACGACAACTCCGATGGCATCGAGCGCACCGTCGCCGCCCAGGTCGTCGGGCCCTTCCTGCTCACCGCCCGGCTGCTCGACCGGCTCGGCGGCGGCGAGGACAACACGGGAGCAGCCGCCTCTCGGGTGCTGACCATGTCGTCGGGCGGGATGTACAGCGCCGCGCTCGACATCGACCACCTCGAGATGGACGCCGACCACTACAACGGCACCGAGCAGTACGCCCGGGCCAAGCGGGCGCAGGTCACTCTCAACGAGCTGTGGGCCGAGCGACTCGCCGACCGCAACGTGGTGTGCCACGCCGTGCACCCCGGCTGGGCCGACACCCCGGGCGTCGAGCGCTCGCTCCCCCGCTTCCGCACCATCGTCGGCCCACTGCTGCGCACGCCCGAGCAGGGCGCCGACACCCTCGTCTGGCTCGCCGCCGACACGGGCGAGCCGCTGGACACGTCGGGCCGCTTCTGGCTCGACCGGCGCCCCCGCCCCATCCACCGCCTGCCCGCCACCCGTCGCTCCGACACCCCCGATGAGCGGGCCCGCCTGTGGGACTGGTGCCTCGAGCGCAGCGGCGTGGGAGCCGAGCTGCTCGGCTGACCACGTCACGGCGGCGCGTCCGGCCGCCCCGCCGATGACACGCCCGAATGCGGGCCCAACGCCGATGGCCGCGGCTGCGCCCCCGGACCCGCCGTTATGACTCGTTCTCGAAGGCCACCGGGTCGAGGACAGCCCAGGCGGCGGCGAGGGCGACGCTCTGCGCCTCCCACTGGCCGTCGGCGCTGCGGAGGCGATGGACCGGGCCGTCGGCCCAGTCGCCGGCGAGGGCGTAGGCGGACCAGGAGCCGTCGGCGGCGGACTGGTCGACCACCGCGCGAGCGGTGCGGCCGTCGAGCGGGCAGGTCGCCACCAGGCGCCGCCCGTCGACCACGGCCACCTCCTGCCATTCGACCTCGGTGAACCCGGGGCCGAAGTGGGTGGCCTCGAAGCGCAGGCGGTACTGCCCCATCCGGTGGTTGAAGGCGTCGGCTTCGTCGGCGAGCTGTCGGCCGAGTGAGCGGGCCTCGCTGCTGTCGGGATCGATGTCGGGCACGGATGTTCCTCCTGGGTTGCCGGCGGGGTCGCCGGATCGGAGCCCCCGTGGCCCCGACCGCCGCCCCTACGCCCGGCGGTGTGACAGCGACTCGACCCGTCGGCGTTTCCCTCCGACCGCGGCTGGCGCCACCTGCGCCTGGAGAAGGAGTTCGCACGGCACGGTCTGCTGGTCACACCGGCCGGCGGCGGCCTCGACGCCACCCCGGCGCGGGGCGAGGGTGGCAGCGCCTCGACCCGCCGCCGCGGTCAGGCGCCGGCGGGCGCCAGGTGCTCGTCGAAGAAGGCGATCGTGCGGGACCAGGCGTCGTGGGCGCTGGGCTCGTGGTAGCTCTCCCGCTGGTCGCAATGGAAGCCGTGGCCGGCGTCGGCGTAGCGGACGACCTCGGCGGCCTGTCCCGACGTGGCCGCGGCCGCCCGCAGGCGCTCGACGTCGTCGACGGGGATGCCCTCGTCGAGGTCGCCGAAGAGCCCGAGCCACGGCGCCCGCAGGCGGGGCGCCTCTTCGATCAGCGGGTCGAACCCGAACCGTCCGCTGCTGAGCCCGCCGCCGTAGAAGGTGACGGCGGCACCGACGTCACGCCGGGTCGCCACCGCCAGCGAGACCGTCCCGCCCATGCAGAAGCCCACGACGCCGGACTGCGCCTGCGGCACTCCAGCCTCCGCCAGGTGGGCGAGCGCGGCGTCCACCTCGGTGAGGATGCCGTCGGCGGTGAGCGCCATGAAGTGGGGGACGACCTGCGACAGGTCGTCGTAGGGCAGGACGGGGTCGCCCGACCGGTGGAACAGGTGCGGAACGACAGCGAGGTACCCGGCGTCAGCGAACCGGCCGGCGACGTCGACGATGTGGTCGTTGACCCCGAACGCCTCCTGAACCACGACGACGCCGCCCTTCGGCGACGTGTCGGGCTCCCGGACGGTCAGCGGCGTGACGTCGGCCATCGCCGAACCCTAAGGCGCAGCGGCGATCTCATCTCCACGAGCAGCGAATGTGACGGTGGGACGCTTCCCCGCTTCCCGCAGGGGCCTGCGAGCTCGTCCCTGTCCTCCGGAGACCGCCGCTCTGGCTGACCGGCGCTCGTCGACGCTCTCGGCTGATCAAGCGGCGAGCAGCGCCGCCGGGATCACGGCGATGCCGTCGACTCGCCGATATGCCTCGGTGCCGGTGGTGACGATGGCGGCATCGAGGAGATCGTCGCCGATCGTGTCCGCGAGCCACCGGAGATGGCGCACGTCCTGGTCGCGAACAGTCGCCGCGAGCTTGACCTCCAGGGCCACGATGCGGCCATCGCCGCGCACGATGATGAGGTCGACCTCGTGCTCGCCGCCCCGGGTGCGCAGGTGGCGGACGTGCGCTTCGTGGGCCTGGGCGTAGGTGCGGACGGAGAGCGTCACGAGGGACTCGAACAGGGCTCCCAGCAAGGTGCCGTCGCGGGGCATCGGCGGCCCCGCCGGTCGGTCCTCGAGCAGTGCGTCGACATCGACGCCCAAGAGGCGGGCGGCGAGGGCCGGATCGGCCAGCTGGTGGACGGGCGACACACCGAGACGACGCAGCCGATGCCGGGCGGGTGCCCATGCCGGGACGTCCTCGATCATCCAGAGCTGCTCCAGGGTGGTCCGGTACGGGCCCGTGGTCGTCTTCGCCGGCTTGTCGTTCTCGCCCGCTGACGCCGCGTCCCGGATGGTCTCGAACGAGGCGGTCGTGGAGGACGCCGCTGCGTAGGCGGTGAGCCATCGACGAAGCGAGCCCCGATCCCGAACCCGGTGCCCGATGTCGGCGACGTCGCGCTCGACGATCCGATCGAGGTAGCCGTCGAGCTGGGACCGGAGGAGTCGACCGGACAGTGGGCGGATGGCGGGGAATCCCGACGCCGTGATCTCCGCGGCGTACTCCGCCAACCCGACGGTCGTGGCCCCGGCCACCGCCGGTCGTGAGCCGCTGAGGAGGTCGCCCAGCCGCACCGACGGCGCCTCGATGCCGCGCTCGGCGAGCGACATCGGCCGCATGCGCACGGTCACGATCCGCCCCGCGCCGGAATGGACCGGCGCCTCCGTTGGCGCTGCCGAACCCGTGAGCAGGAACCGCGCCGGTGCCGGGTCGCGATCGACGGCGCGGCGCACCAGATCCCACGAGGACGGGAGGCGCTGCCATTCGTCGATCAGCACCGGGGTCTCGCCTGATGTCAGGCGGTCCGGCGCGGCACGGAGGATCTCGAGCTGCCCGGGGTCGTCGAGCCTGAAGATGGTTGCCGCGCGACGCTTCGCCGTCTCGGTCTTGCCAACGGCCCGGGGACCCTCCAACGAGACCGCGGGCAGACCCGCAAGCAGCTCGTCGAGCTCGCCATCCACGATGCGCGCCTGGTAGCTCATGCAACGAACAGTACTAGTTGGACGGTTAGTACCCTACTATTCGGACGCTGCAAACCCTACTATTCGGACGCTGGTAGACCGCCGCCGCCGCCCCTCACACCTCGAACGTCGTGCCGACCAGTTCCTCGCTGAGGTCCCAGAGCGCCGCCGCCTTGGCGTCGTCGAGGAGGTAGGGCAGGAAGCCGTTGGCGCCCGGGTTGGCGCCGAGTACGCCGAGGCCGCAGTCGGCCAGGTAGGCGCCGTTGTTGGCGAGGAGATCGGCGTCGGTGGAGGTGGCGGCCCAGGTCTGGGTGGCGGCGCCGGCCTCGACGGACTTCCAGATGATGCCGCCCTCGATGCCGTGCTCGGCGGCCCGCTCCTTGGCGGTCTCCATCATCTCGTTCATCAGGTCCTCGGTGAGGTGGCGGCCGAGGTCGGTGATGATGGCGCCGGGGTGCACCGAGTACGACAGCAGCCCCTGGTCGCCGGCCCGGCGGGCGAGCTCACGGGCGAACAGGGCGTTGGCGGTCTTCGCCCGGCCGTAGGCGTCCCACGCCGAATACGGCGTGTGCTCGAAGTTGGGGTCGTCCAGGTCGACGTCGCAGCGCGAGTGGCCCGCCGAGCTGAGGGTCACCACCCGGGGGGCGTCGCCCCGCAGCAACGCCGGCGCCAGCCGCGCCGTCAGCAGGAAGTGCCCCAGGTGGTTGGTGCCGAACTGGGTCTCGAAGCCGTCGGCGGTGTGGCCGAACGGGCAGGCCATCACGCCGGCGTTGTTGATGAGCACGTCGAAGGCGTCATGGTCCGCCAGCCAGCTGTCGGCGAAGGCGTTGATGGACGCAAGGCTGCCGAGGTCGACGACGCCGGCGCCCACGTTGGCCCCCGGGACGAGCGTCGCCACCGCCGCCGCACCCTCGGCCGCCCGCTCGGCGCTGCGGGCGAGGACGGTCACCTCGGCGCCGTGGGCGGCCATGGTCCGGGCCGTCTCGCGCCCCAGCCCGACGGCGGCGCCGGTGATCAGCACGCGCCGGCCGGTCAGGTCGACGCCCTCCAGTACCTCGTCGGTCGTGGTCTGGTTGCCGAACTCGCTCATGGCGTCAGCATCCCAGGTTCGGGAGGACGCCGGCGGCGGTGCCCCCACTTATCGTTGGCCTGGTGCGATCTCGCGACACGAGTGCAGAGGCACGAGCGGTCCAGCTCGAGATCTACCGGTCGATGTCGCGGGCCGAACGCCTCGAGCTCGCCTTGTCGATGAGCGACGAGATGATGGCCGTGACCACCGCCGGGATCCGATCCCGTCGACCCGGCATCGCCGACGACGAGGTCCTCAGGGAGCTGCACCGCATCCTCGGCCACCGTGAACTGACCCGGTGACCGCCGCCGAGCTGCTGCGAGCGACGGTCTCCCTCCTCGACGACGCCGCCATCCCGCACATGCTGGCCGGTTCCGTGGCCAGCAGCTTCCACGGTGAGCCACGCTCGACCCAGGCCATCGACCTGGTGATCGATCCCGACGAGCGCTCGCTGACCCGGTTCCTCGACCACCTGGACCGTCATCGGTACTTCGTGGACGATGCCATGGACGCCCTGCGCCACCGTGGGCAGTTCAACGTGATCGACACGATGACTGGCTGGAAGGTCGACCTCGTCATTCGCAAGGAGCGCTCCTTCAGCCGGGAGGAGTTCGCCCGACGACGCTCCGTCGAGGTCCTCGGCCTCGCGACCTACATCGCGTCGGCCGAGGACACCGTCCTGGCCAAGCTCGAGTGGGCGAAGGCAGGCGGCTCGGAGCGCCAGATCGAGGACGTCGTCGGCGTCCTGTCGATGGCGCAGGGCTCCCTGGACGAGGACTACCTCGACCATTGGGCGGCAGAGCTCGGGGTCACCGATCTCCTGGACCGCGCCCGCAGCCTCAGCGACCAGTGACGGTCCAGCCCTCCACCTGCAGAGCCACGCCGCCGTCATCGAAGTGCTCTGGGGACACGGTTCGACGGGGACTCCTGCCGCCAGCGTCGTCCGGAGCAAGGATGCGCGCCCCGTTCGGGACGTAGCGTGCCCGGCGGAGGGATGACGTGAGCGCAACGACCGCAACGGACGACGAGCAGGGGACCGGGACGGCTCGCACGGTGGCGCGGGTGCTGTTGGGCGTCGCCCTCGCCTACGCCGGCCTCGCGCACCTCTTCTGGTCGCGTGACACCTTCCAGGCCCAGGTGCCCGACTGGGTGCCGCTCGACGCCGACCTCGTCGTGGTGCTGTCGGGCATCGTCGAGATCGCCCTGGGCGCGGCGCTGCTGTTCTTGCGCCGGCGCCGGGCACTGGTCGGCTGGGTGGTGGCCGCCTTCTTCGTGGCCGTCTTCCCGGGGAACATCTCGCAGTTCGTCGACGGCGACGCCGCCTTCGGGCTCGACTCGGACCTCGCCCGCGGCGTCCGCCTGCTGTTCCAGCCCCTGCTCGTCGTGTGGGCGCTGTGGTGCACCGGCGCCTGGGCGACGTGGCGGGCCTGCCGCCGGGCCTGATCCGGTCGGGCGCCGACCGGACTTCGAGGACGACCGGGGTCGCTGTCGCTCGCCCGGGACGTCCGCGTGCTCTTCCAGGCGCTGCTCGTCGTGTGGTGCACGGCGCCTGGGCCACGTGGCGTGCGTGCCGCCACTCGGCCAGGGTGTCTCCGCCGGCGCCGACCTGACGCCGGCGTCGCCGTCGGCGTCGACCACGAGGCCGCCGCCGCTCAGCCGATCGGCGTGGCCCGGATGAGGAGGCGTCCGTCGCCGGCGTCGCCGCCAGGGGTGGGCACGTCCTCGACCAGCTCGCCCTGCCAACCGGCGTCGGCCATCCACTGGAAGGCGGTCGACCGTGGCGGCAGGGTCAGGACGGTCTCGCCCAGGTCGGCGAGGAGCGCCTCGCGGGTGGCGGTCTCGTGGGTGACGGCGGCGTCGTCCTCCCGGGTGGAGAAGGTGAGGGCGAGGACGCTGCCCGGCGCCGACCGCTCACGGGTCGCCCCGAACACCTCTTGGACCGTTGCCTCGGGCAGGTAGCGCAGCAGGCCCTCGGCCAGGAAGAGCGTTGGCCGGGACGCGTCGTGGCCGGCGCCGGCGAGCGCCGGGGACAGGCCGCCGGCGGCCAGGTCGTGCGGGGCGAACACGATGCCGTCGCCGTCGATGGCCAGGCGGTCGAGTCGCTCGCGCTTGTCGGCCTGGGTGTTGGGGTGGTCCACCTCGAAGTAGGACACGCCCGGAGCGCGGAACCGCAGGCCGCGGCCGTCGTAGCCGGCGCCGAGGATCACCACCTGGCGGACGCCCCAGGCCAGCGCGTCGAGGATCTCGGCGTCGAAGAACCGGGTGCGGGCCGACACCCAGCCGAACACCTCGTCGCGGGCGTCGCCGAACCCGTCGATCAGGTCGGTGCAGAGGCGGTCGTCGCCGTCGGGATCGCCCGTGGGGGTGGACGGCCGGTCGAGCTCGGCCCGGTGCACGGCCACGATCCGTGCCGTCAGCGAGGGCCCGTCGGTGCGCACGATCTCATCAGAGCACAGCCGCCGACCGCCCGTGCGACCCGGTGGACGATCCCGCGAATCACCCGTTGAGCGGGGCAGCCCGAGCCGGTAGGTTCGCCGCCGCAGTCCTCCCGACCGGAACCAGCGAGATGCTCGGAGGGCCATCTCACCGGACTCCCGGGAGTTGACCCATGCCCGACCACCTCGTACTCGTCGAGGGCCTCGTACCCATCTGCCGCGATCGCACCAACCTCGGCGAGGACCCATGAGCGAGATCTCGCCAGCGACGGCGCCCTCAGACGACCAAGCGTTGTCAGGCGCAGGCGACGCACCATGGGGTGGCGGGGAGGACCTCGAGGCGGGCCGGGGCGATGGCGCCGCCGCACTCGTCGCACCGGCCGTAGGTGCCGGCCTCGATCCGCTCGATGGCGGCGTCGAGCTCGTCGAGGCGCCGCCGCGCGCTCTCCAGCAGCGACGCCACCTGCGCACGCTCGTAGGCGATGGTCGCGCCCTCGGGGTCATGCTCGTCGTCGGTGGACACGAGCTCGCTCGAGTCGACGATGTCTTCGAAGCTCTGCTCGAGGGAGGCGACCTGGGCGGCCACGGTGGCGCGTTCGTCGGCGACGACGTCGGCGTGGGACGAGTTGTGCATCCCCGTCCCTACCCAGGAGCGGGAGCGAGCATCGCACCTCGGTCGGCCAACAAGCGGCGCAGGACCGAGCGGTGACACCGGTCCGGGTCCTCGCAGTAGCACCCGACCGCGAGGTCGACCGCCGCCGACGCCGCCGCCAGCAGGTCCAGGACCCCGGCGGCGTCGGACCGCGCCATTTCGCGCTCGTAGCCCCGCACGAACTGCTGCCACTCCCGGTCGGTCGCGGCGGCCCGGCCCTTCGCCATCAGCTCGGCGCTCGGGGCGAGGACCGGCAGCCAGACGTCGTAGTAGTCGAGCCGCCCGAGGTCCTCCTTACGCACGCCCCGGGGCGGCCGGCGGACGGTCCCGAGGCGCAGTCCCTCGGACTGACCACGCGGCGATCCCAGGCGGACGACGTGGACGGCCACGACGCCAGTGTGCCCGGCGGCGCCGGCCGTGGCTCAGGGCCGAGACGCGACGAACTCGACGCAGTAGCCGTCGGATTCCGACAGCCATTGCGTCGAGTTCGAGTGGGCCGGGACGGGACGGGCCAGCCGGCGGGAAGGCGCCGGCGCCGCCGCCCCCGGCGCCTCAGACCGTGACGGGCGCCGCCGCGTCGGTCTCGGCCAGGAGCTCGCGGACCCTCGGGATCACCTCGGTGCCGTAGAGCTCGATGCTGCGGAGCATGGCGTCGTGGGGCAGGGTGCCGTGGCTGTACTTCAGGTCGAAGCGGGACAGGTCGAGCGTCGTCGCCGTCGCCGCGATCTTGGCGGCGACGGTCTCGGGCGAGCCGACGTAGAGCGAGCCGCCGGGGGCGGCCATTCCCGCGAACTCGCCAGGCGTCATCGGGCCCCAGCCCCGCTCGGCGCCGATGCGGTCCCGCATCTTCTTGAGGTGCGGGTACAGCTGCTCCTTCGCCTCGTCGTCGGTGGGGGCGATGTGGCCGGGCGAGTGGACGCCGACGGGCAGGCGAGGTGAGCCCGACTCGTCGAGCACCCGGTGGTAGAGGTCCACGAAGGGGCGGAAGCGCTCGCTGTTGCCGCCGATGATGGCGATCATCAGGGGCAGCTCGTAGCGGGCGGCCCGCACGACGGACTGGGGGCTGCCGCCGACGCCCACCCAGGTGGTGAGTCGGCCCGACTCGGTGGTCGGGTACACCTGCTGGTGGTCGAGCGCGGCCCGGGTGGCGCCCCGCCACGTGACCGGCTTCTCGTCGCGGAGCAGGGTGAAGAGGTCGAGGCGCTCCTCGAACAGCTCCTCGTAGTCCTCGAGGGCGAAGCCGAACAGCGGGAACGACTCGGTGAACGAGCCCCGGCCGACGATCACCTCGGCCCGGCCGTCGGACAGGGCGTCGAGGGTGGCGAAGCGCTGGAAGACCCGGACGGGGTCGTCGGAGCTGAGGACGGTGACCGCGGTGCCGAGGCGGATGCGCTCGGTGCGGGCGGCGATGGCGGCGAGGACGACCTCGGGGGCGGAGATGGCGAAGTCGTCACGGTGGTGCTCGCCGAGGCCGAGGAAGTCGACCCCCACCTGGTCGGCCAGCACGCCCTGCTCGACGACGTCTCGGAGCACCTGGGCGTCGGACTTCAGGCGCCCGTCGTCGTCGAAGGTGGCGTCCCCGAAGGTGTCGAGCCCGAGCTCGAGGTGGCGTCCAGTGGGATGTTCCATGCCGGCGATCCTCTCACAGTTCCTTGCGTCTGCAAGTATCAACGCAGGAGGGCGCCAGGCATTCCCGTCCGCAGGTGGCGGTCAGGGGCAGGTGTCGGGCGGGGTGTCGCCGGCGAGGATCGACTGCATCCACGCCAGCGCGTCGGGGGCCGACTCGTAGCCGATCACCGTGTGGCTCAGGCCGGGGTACACCTTGTAGTCGACGGTGTCGCCCTGCCGGCAGAGGTGGTGCACGAGGCGGTTGGTCGACCGCTCGGGCACCACCTCGTCGGCGCTGTCCTGCGCCAGGAACACCGGCGCGCCGGCGGGGTCCCCACCCGGGCTGTTCTCGGTGAGCAGGTCGCCCCACGGCGCCACCGACGCCGGGTCGTCGGTGGCGTAGAAGCCGCCGATGAGCGGCGTGGCGATGCGCTCGATGCGGGCGTACTGGCGGGGGATGACGTCGCACAGCCGCTCGAGCCGCGGGAGCGCGTCCTGACCGGCGCTGGTGACCATCTGGTCGATGTCCATGTCCGGGTTGTCGTCCTTGTACACCTGGTAGAAGGCGTTCATGGCCCACCCACCGAGGGCGATGCCGTCGACGGTGTTCTCGTCGAGGTCGAACACCTCGGCCAGCTCGCCCGCCGGCGCCGCCGCGGCGACACCGGCCAGCTCCAGCTCGGGGGCGTAGTCGGCGGCCATCTGGCCCGCGAACAGCGACGCCTGCCCACCTTGCGAGTGGCCCCACGTGAACACGGTGCTACCGGCGTGGGCCTCGTCGATCTGGCGGGCGGCCCGGACGGCGTCGAGCGTGCCCCGCCCCTCGGACTCGCCGATCAGGTACGGGTGCAGGCCCGGCGTGCCGAGGCCCTGGTAGTCGGTGGCGGCCACCACGAAGCCCGCGTCTAGGAAGGCGTCGAGCCCCGCCACCAGCGACGGGCCGTCGGACAGCACCGACGGGGCGCAGGTGTCGGCCACCCCCGTCGTCGGGTGGGCCCAGGCCACGACGGGGCGGTCACGACCGTCGCCGCCACCGCTCGACGCCGTCGTCGTGGTCGCGTCGGAGCCGGTGGTCGTGGTCGCCCCGCTCGCGGCGGTGGTCGTCGACCCGGACGAGGACGACGCGTCGTCGGGGGCGAAGACCATGCCGGACACCGCGATGGGCTCGTCGTCGAGGCCCGTGGACAGGTAGAGGATGCGCCACGCCCGGCTGCCGTCAGGCGCACCGTCGAGCGGCTCGGAGCGGATGAGGTCGCCCGGGTCGCCGTCGGGCAGCGGGTCGGGCGGCTGGTAGAACGGGCCGGCGGCAGGGTTGTCGCCGAGGAACGACGTGGTCGGCCCCGACGTGTCGTCGGACCCGGACGAACAGCCCGCCAGGGCCGCCGACCCGACCACCACCGCCAAGGCGAGACCGGCCCACCGGGCCCGACGCGCGCCAAGAGATCCCGCCCCTGCCTGCGATTCCGCCATGGCGCCATGCTCCCACACGCCCTCGGCTGGAGGAGATGACCCGCGACCGGCAGCGCGTTGCACTGCTCGGATCCGGCAGGCGTCAGAGATCGAGCAGCGCTCGCAGGCGGTTCACGTCGAAGGTGCCGCTGTTCTCGGGGGCGTCGCCGGCACGACGCTCGAAGTCGCGCAGCAGGCGCTCGAGGGCGTCGCGACGCGTGGGGTCGGCGGCGCACTCACGGGGCGTCTTGCCGTCCAGCGCCGGCACGGGCTCGTCGCACCAGCGCCGCTCCATCTCCACGATGAACGACTGGAGCGCCTCGGCCACCTCGGGGTCATCAGGATCGAGGGTCACGGCGGCCTCGCCGTCGTCCTCGGCGGCCGCGAATTCCTCCAGTTCGGCCACGGTCACCCTGCGGCCGTCCGGCAGCACCAGCGTCGGCGGTCGTTCGAGGTCGGCGACGTAGCCGGCGATGGCGACGGGGTCGCCCTCGTCGAGAAGGTCGAACACCCGTGCCTCGGTGCCGGGGGCCACCGCGAAGACCCCGCCGGCGATCTGGTGGCCCTCGCCGTCGGGTACCACCCGCAGGCAGTAGCGATCCCCCACCCGCGCCGTGTGGGCGAAGGCGTGGTCGACCACCACGTGGCGCTCACCGCTGCGCAGGTCGAGCAGGGTCAGGTGTGCCCCGGGCGCCGCCTCGACCAGCTCGTGGACGCTGCGGTCGACCAGCAGCCAGCTCGCCGCCAGCAGGGCCTCGTCGTCGGGCAGCAGCGGGCCCCGCTCGGTGAGGAACTCGTCGAACCAGCCGCCCTCGGTCAGCACCAGGTCGAGCACGAGCGGGTCCTGGAAGGACTCGACCACGGCCGACGGGTCGACCAGGTCGACGGTGCGGGCGAAGGCCACGGCGAGGGCGTCGTCCTCGGTGCGGTCGAGGCGGCGGGTGACGTAGGCGACCGACTTCCGCATGAGCCACGGCACCCGGTCGGCGAGGGGCGGCACCGGCACCTCGCCGAGGTGGCACTGCTTGTACTTGCGCCCCGAGCCGCACCAGCAGGGGTCGTTGCGGCCGGGTTCCGACCCAGCCGACGACCTCGCCATCTCGAGGAACGGCGCCAGGTGGGCGAGGTCCTCCTCGATGACGGGGGTCGGCTCGAGCCGATGCCACAGCCGGGCCGCCCGCAGGGCGTCGCCGCGGTCGGACACGTACCAGGCGAGGCGGTCGACCACCGCGGGGTTCTCGGGGTCGGCCTTCTCGGCGAGGACGAGGTGCTGCTCGGCCACGAGCGTCTCGCCCGCCCCCTCGGCCACCCGGGCGGCCAGGTAGCGGGCGGCGGCGACGTCGTGCGAACGGGTGGCGGCGTCGACCAGCACGTCGACGAGGCCCTCGGCCCAACTCGACGTGTCGGGGTCGCCGAGCGCGTCGGCGAGCTCGTCGGCCACGAAGAGCAGGACGAGCTCGTCGTCGAGCGCGGCCAGGGCGCGACGGATCGTCGTCGGGTTCACCCCGTCGAGGCCCGCCAGCCCGATGTCTTCCGGGTCCTCGCCGTCGATGACGTCGGCCAGGTACAGGACGAAGCGGGCCTCGTCGCCGGCGGCCTCTTCCTCCCGGCCGAAGAAGTCGAGGATGCGGCCGAAGCGGGCCAGCTGCCGACCTGACCGCCAGACGGACTCGTCGTGGGCGACCTCGTCGCCTCGTCGTTCGAGCCCGGCGGCGGCCGCCAGCTCGGTCAGCGGCGGGCGGGGACGTCGGAAGGTGTCGGGGTCCTCGAGCTGGAGACCGAGCAACAGGTCGCCTGCGGGGATGGGTACCCACGGCTCGGCCACCTCGCCGTCGTAGACGGCCCGTAGGCGCTCGGCGAGACCCGGGTCGGCCTCGGACTCGGCGACCACCTCGATGGCCACCCGGCCCACGGGAGCACCACGGCCCTGCTCCTCCGCCTCACCGCCGCCGGCCGGGTTGACGTCCTCGACCCGCACCGCAAGCAGGTCGCCCGGTGCGAACCCATCGAGCCACCCGTCGGGCCCCACCCACAGGAGGTCGCGTGCGTGCTCGCCCGAGAGCTCGACCGGCGAGCCGTCGGTCAACTCGAGGAGCTCACGCTCAGCCACGATGGGCAGGTCGAAGGCCACGTCGAGCACCCCCGTCCGCTGCTCGTCCTCGCTCAGGCGGTGGGTGAGGACGAGGCCGCCGGTGAGCGCGAACGGGCTGACCACCCGGTCGCCGGCGAGCAACTCGAGGACGCCGACGCGAAGGAGCTGGTCGGTCACCGTGTCCAGCAACATCTCGACGACCGGGTCGTCGGCGACACCCCCGAGCGCCTCGACGACCTGCGCCTGCAGATCGTCCAGCCCGATGCCCGGCTGTGCCCCGGCGCGCTCGACCAGCGCCGCCTCGACCTCGCCGGCCTCGGGGAGGGGGAGACGGGCGAGGGCGGCGGTGTAGGCGTCGGGATCGAACAGGGCACGCTCGGCGAGCGCGTCGCGCAGTTGGGAGGCGAGCACCATGGTGAGCTGCCGGAAGGCCGACTCGGGCTCGACGCCGGCGGCCAGCAGGCGCTGGGCCGTGGCCCACACCTCGGGCGGCTGCCCGTCGAGGATCTGGTTGGCGATCACCGACCGCGCGACGTGCTGTGGCCCGCTCAGGTCCTCGGGGAAGCGCTCGTCGTAGACGTACGAGCGCTGGTCGAGGTCGCTCGGGTCGTCGAGGTCGTCGAAGACGTCGGCGCCGACGTCGGGCCCGAACACGAAGGCGATGCGCTCGGCGTCGAAGGTGCTCATGGCCCGAACCTACCGGCGCGCCGCAGCGCCGAGGGGCGCCGCGCCGAGCGTCGGCGCCGGCCCGTCAGCTGCCGCCTGCTACCAGAGGGCGTTCCAGTCGAGGATGGTGAGCTTGCCGATGGGGGGCAGGTCGGCTTGGGCCTTGTCGATGCGGCGGGTCTCGGCCTCGATGTAGGTCAGGCCGTCGAGGCCCGCCTCGCGCCAGTCGCCCACCTCGTGGGACTGCCAGTCACGGGCCCGCCGGCCGCCCTCGCTGTAGCCGGGGCGGACGAGGAACTCGCGGTCGTTCACACCCACGACCACGCACGGGCGGCGCTTGGCCTCCATGCCGCCGGACTCCTCGTTGTCGAACCAGATCTCGGCGATGACGATCGAGCCCACGTAGGCGTCGTCGACGTCGAAGTCGCGGGCGTCGTCGCCGGTGAGGGCGGCACGCCGGCGGGCGACGGGCGCCCGGGACGCGGTGCCGGCGCCGGTGCTGACGGGGCGGGCGCCGGGGGGCGGGCCGACCGGACGGGCACCGGGGGGCGCGCCGAGGGGACGGGCACCGGGCGGCGCGCCGAGGGGCGCCGCCTTGGGGGCGGGAGCCGCCGGTGCCGCCGGGGCGGGCGCCGGCGGGGTGGGGGTGACCAGGCCGGTGCCCGCGGTGGACACGACCGCGCTGACCGTCCGGTCGTCCTCGTCCTCCTCGTCGGCGGCCCGGACGGGGCCGGCGGCCGCGGCCTTCTGCTCGGCCTTGCGCTTGGCGTCGGCGGCGGCCTTCTTCTCGGCCTGGAGGCGCTTGCGCTCGGCCTCCTCGGCCTTGCGGGCCTTGCGGGCGGCCTTCTTGTCGGCGTCGGCGACGCGCGCCGTGGGGGTGGGGGCCACCGCGAGCACCGGGGCGCTCTCCAGCTCGGCCTCGTCGGGGGTGGCGAAGCGCTCGTCGGTGTCGAGCAGGTCGTTGCAGACCTCGGACGCCTCGGCGCCACCGGCCGCCACCATGGCCAGGGTCAGGCGCACCATCGCCAGCGGGTACTCGGTGTCGGTGATCGCGTTCACGGTCTCGAGCACGGCCTCGGCGGACGGGTCGTCGGCCTCGTCGCCCAGCCGCTCGCGGATCGTGTCGATGCAGTCGCTGCTGACCGCGCTGGCCACCGTGTCGAGCAGCAGAGGGTCGTGCAGGCGGCGCAGCACGTTGGGCGAGCCCGCACGCAGCACCGGCGGGCGCACCCGCACGGCCTTGGCCACCGAGTCGAGCACCGGGGCGGGAAGGCCCTTCAGCGCCCGGCGCACGGCCGCCTGGTCCACCGCCAGCAGACACACCCGCAGACGCTCGAGGCGGCGCACCTGCTCTTCGGGGTCGCGGGGCTCGTCGTCGTGATCGTGGTCGTGGTCGTGCTCGTCGACGTCCTCGGGAGCGTCGGTGGTGGAGGCGTTGGTCATGCGTTCTTCCGTGCGTTCAGTGAATGGTCCGGATGCACCCTAGGCGCCCCCCTCCCCCATCAGGCCAGCCCGTAGAAGGTTCTCGGGCCGTGCGCGGCCGGCGTTCACCTTCCCGTCACGCACCGGTGATGACCGCGAGACGCCCGTTGCCTAGCGTTTCGGCCATGGGTGACCCGACCCGCGTCCGCTTCCGCACCGTGCACGGCCACCGCCGGGCCTACCGCATCGCCGGCAGCGGGCCGCCCCTGCTGCTCCTGCACGGCATCGGCGACAGCTCGGTGGGCTGGCTCGACGTCATGGACGAGCTGGCCGAGGACCACACCGTCATCGCCCCCGACCTGCTGGGCCACGGGCAGTCGGCCCGACCCCGCGCGGACTACTCGGTGGCGGCCTACGCCAACGGCATGCGCGACCTGCTCACCCTCCTCGGGGTCGACCGGGTCACCGTGGTGGGCCACTCCCTCGGCGGCGGCGTGGCCGCCCAGTTCGCCTACCAGTACCCCGAGCGCTGTGAGCGCCTGGTGCTCGTGGCCACCGGCGGCGTGGCCAAGGCCGTCAACCCGTTCCTGCGGATCGCCGCCGCGCCCCTCGCCGAGATCTTCCTCGTCCCCCTCAGCCTCCCCTTCGCCAAGCCCATCGGCCGCCTCGGCCTCGAGGCCCTCCGCCTCAGCGGCACCGACCTGGGCCGCGACCACGACCAGATCGCCCGGGTCTTCGACGCCCTGCCCGACCGGGACGCCCGGGTGGCCTTCACCCGCACCCTGCGCTCCGGGGTGGACTGGCGGGGCCAGGTGGTCACCCTGCGGGACCGGTGCTACCTGGCCGAGGCGATGCCCACCCTCATCGTGTGGGGCACCCGCGACGGCGTGATCCCGGTCAGCCACGCCCACGCCGCCCACGCGGCCATGCCGGGCAGCCGCCTCGAGCTGTTCGAGGGCGCCGGCCACTTCCCCCACCACGACGACCCCGAGCGCTTCGTCGAGCTCATCCAGACCTTCGTGGCCACCACCCGCCCGGCCGACCACGACCCGGCCCACTGGCGCGACCTGCTCGAGTCCGGCCGGCCCGGCAGCGACGCCTCCGGCGACGACCCGCTCCCCCGGCTCGACCTCGCCCCCAGCGGCACCGACGCCCGGCCCCGGGCGGTCAAGACCGCCTGACCCGGCGGCGCCGCCGGCTGGACACGAGGACCGCCGGCGACGCCGTCCCCCGGGGCGCTTAGGCTCGCCGGCATGGGCGTCGAGCACCCCACCCCGTTCGCCAACCGCTGGCGGTCACGCTGGATCTGGTTCGAGCGGCCCGCCATCCGCCTGGCCACGCTCACCCGGCCCGAGCGCGACGTCGCCGGCGACCGGGTCGGGCTGTTCCGCCGCCGCTTCGAGCTGTCCGCGGTGCCCGCCACCGCCCCGGCCCGCATCTGGACCGACGGGCGCCACGTCCTGCGGGTGAACGGGGTCGAGGTGGCCCGGGGCCCGGTGCGGGCCAACCCCCGGCGCGCCCGCTACGACGCGTTCGACCTCGCGCCCCACCTCCGCGTGGGCGCCAACGTGCTCACCATCACCGCGGTGCACTTCGAGCAGCAGACGTCGTGGTGGACGCCGGTCCCGCCCTCGTACACGCTCGGCGCCGGCAGCCTGGCGGTCGAGGCCTGGCTGGGCGACACGCTCGTCGCCCCCGGGACCGCCGCCGCCGACGAGGACGACGCCGGCTGGCTGGTGGGCGACGCGTCCTGGAGCACCGTGCCGGGCGACGCCTGGACGCCGATGCCCATGCCGGGCGACGTCGCCTGCCTCCCCCTCGAGTCCTTCGATGCCCGGGTCCTCCCACCGGGCTGGGAGGACCCGGGCTTCGACGACGCCGGCTGGGCGCCGGCGATCGAGATCCAGCCCGTCCACACCGGCACCCACGGCGACCCCCACCCGCCCAGCGAGCCCTTCGGCCTGCTGCTGCCCCCGGTGCGGACGGGCGCCGGTGCCGGCCGGCCGGTCCGCCACGACGCCACCCTCGTCGGGCGCCTCCCCCTCCCCGCGGTGGTGGCCGCCGACGAGGGGGTGGACGGGCCCGACGACGCCCACACCGCGCTCGACCCCGTCGACCAGGTGCTGGCCGACGAGCAGCGGGCCGGGTTCCTCGCCGCCGCCGAGCACGGCTCGGACCACGCCCACGACGCCCCCACCCCCGCGGCCGGCGAGGTGCTGCGCTTCGACCTCGGCCACGTCGCCGCCGGCACCGTGGTGCTCGACATCGACGGTGCTGCCCCCGGCTCCGTGATCGACCTCGCCGCGGCCGACCAGGTGGACGACCACGGCCGCCTCGGCCCCATCGGCCAGCACGCCGGCCTGCGCTACGTCTGCCGGGGCGGAGCCGAGCGCTTCGAGTCGCTCGACGTGCTCGGCGCCCGCCACCTGCACCTGTCCGTGCGACCGCCCGCCGGCGCCGGCGAGACCCCAGACGGAGCCTCCGACGGGCTCCGGGGCGAGGCCCCCACGATCGCCGTCTCGGTCAACGAGCGCCTCCGCCCGAGACCCGAGGGAGCGTCGTTCGCCTGCAGCGACCCCGCCCTCGATCGCATCCACGCCATCGGCCTGCGCACCGTCGACCTCTGCGCCCACGACGCCTACGTCGACTGCCCCACCCGCGAGCAGCGGGCTTGGACGGGCGACTCGGTGGTCCACCAGATGGTCGACCTCGTCACCAACCCCGACTGGTCCCTGGCCCGCTGGCACCCGGTGCTCGCCGCCAGCCCCCGCAGCGACGGCCTCGTGCCCATGACCGCGGCCGCCGACTTCACCTACGAGGACCGCACCATCCTCCCCGACTGGTCGCTGCACTGGGTGCGGTCGGTGCACAACCTCTGGCGGGCCACCGGCGACCGCACCACGGTGGCCGAGCTGTTGCCCGTGGCCGAGCGCACCCTGCGCTGGTTCGAGCCCTACCAGGGCGACGATGGCCTGCTCGACGGGGTCACCGGCTGGACGCTGATCGACTGGGCCAGCCTGTACAGCTCGGGATGCTCGTCTCCCGTGAACGCCCTGTGGGCCCGGGCCCTCGAGGACCTCGCCGCCATGGCCGACTGGCTGGGCAACGCCGCCACCGCCGAGTGGGCCCGCGCCCGCCACGGTGAGGTCGCCGCCGCCTTCGACGCCTTCTGGGACGACGGCCGGGGCGTCTACGTCGACCACGTCGTCGACGGCGAGCAACAGCCCGTCGCCGCCCAGCACGGGGGTGCGGCGGCGCTCGCCGCCGGGCTCGTCCCCGCCGAGCGCACCGAGCGGGTCATCGCCCGGCTCACCGACCGCTCCCGGCTGATTCGCCACTCATGGGTGATGGACACCGCCACCATCGAGCGGGGCAACGACGGCGGCGCCTACCTTGCCTTCGGCTACCCCGAGCCCGACTGGGACGTGCACGAGCAGATGGTCGAGTGCGAGCCGTTCTTCCGCTACGTGCTCCACGACGGCATCGCCCGGGCCGGCCGGGCCGATCTCATCGCCGGCCTGTGCCGGGACTGGCAGGTCTTCGTCGACGCCGGCGAGACCAGCTGGCCCGAGAACTGGAACGGGGGCACCCGCTGCCACGGCTGGTCCTCGACTCCCACCCGCGACCTCATCGTCCACGTGCTGGGCATCACCCCGTTCGAGCCCGGCTACGACGAGGTGCGCGTGGCACCCGCCCTCGGCGACCTCGAGTGGGCCCGCGCCACGGTCCCCACCCCCCACGGCTTCGTGACCGTCGAGGCGCACGCCGACGGCCGGGTGGACATCGACAGCCCCGTCCCCGTCGTCCGCGACTGAGAGGCGACGACCCGCCGATGACCCCGCCCGGAGGAGCGGACCCGCTGTACGACGCCATCGGCGTCGGGTACTCGGCCAAGCGCCGACCCGACCCGCGGGTCGCCGCCCAGATCCACGGCCACCTCGGGTCGCCGGCCGAGCGGCCCCACCTGCTCAACGTCGGCGCCGGGACGGGCTCCTACGAGCCCGACGACCGGCGGATCACCGCGGTCGAGCCGTCGCCCGAGATGATCCGCCAGCGCCCGGCGGCGCCCCCCACCACCCAGGTGGTCCGGGCGGTCGGCGGCGCCCTTCCCTTCCCGGACGGCACCTTCGACGCGGCCACCGCCCTGCTCACCGTCCACCACTGGCCCGACATCGATGCCGGGCTGGCCGAGGTGCGCCGGGTCACGACCGGGCCGGTGGTGGTCTTCACCTTCGACTTCGAGGTGCACGGCCGCCAGTGGCTGGTCACCGACTACTTCCCCGAGATGCTCCAGTTCGACGTCGACCTGCCCGCGCCCACCGCGCTGGCCGACGCCCTCGGCGGCGGCACCGTCGAGGTGGTGCCGGTCCCCCGCGACTGCACCGACGGGTTCATGCACGCCTGGTGGTGCCGACCCGAGGCCTACCTCGACCCCGGCGTGCGGGCCGCCATCTCCGGGCTCGCTCGCCTGCCCGACGACGTGGTGGCCGCCGGCGTCGAGCGCCTCGCGCAGGACCTGGCCTCCGGCGCGTTCGCCGAGCGCCACGCCGACCTGCTCACCCAGGACGCCATCGACGGGGGCTACCGCCTCGTCATCAGTCCCGGCGCCGGCTGACCGGCCGGACACCGCTGGGTCGACACGCCGCCCGACCACCCGGCCTGCACCGGCGGCGACGCCATCGGCGGGGGCGGACGCTCCCCACGGTCCGGACGCGGGACGGCCCGGGCGCTGCCGCAGCAGGCCCGGGCCGTCCGGGGGTGACCTGCGTGATCAGTCGGAGTCGGTGGGCGTGACGTCCGCCTCCGGGGCATCGGGCACGTCGGGGCTGGTGGCCTCCGCCGCTGTCCCGCCTTCGCCGTGCTGACCGTGACCGTGACCGTGGTGGCCATGGCCCCGTCCGGGACCTCGGCCTCGACCCCGTCCCCGGTTGCGCCGGCGCTCGAGGTGGGCGTCGAAACGCGCCCGCTGCTCGTCGTCGAGCACGTCCCGGATGATCTCGACCGCCTGGCGGCGGTGCTCGCCGAGGCGCTCGCGCAGGGTCTCGGCCTGCTCGTCGGTGAGGTCGAGGCGGCGGCGCATCATCTCGATCCGGCGCCCGCCGGGGCCTCGCTGCTTGGTTTGAGCCGACATGGGCTCCTCCTTCGTTCAAACTGTGCAACACGTTGTTGCGCTACAGACTGTTGTACAGTGATGCGCAGAGAAACGCAACACAGTGTTTCGTACTTCTTGACCTGACCCGGATCGAGACCCATGCCCCCGCACCGACGAGGACCCCACGGTGGTCCCCACCGCCGCCGCCGCCGTGAGGGCGAAGCCGGCGACGACCCTCGCGTCACCCGGACGCGGGAGGCCGTGCTGAAGGCCGGGCGGGACCTGCTCGACGCCGAGGGCCCTGACGCCGTCACCCACCTGCGCATCGGCGAGGCCACCGGGATCGCCCGCACCACCATCTACCGCCACTGGCCCGACCACGAGGCCCTCCTGGCCGCCGTCCTCAGCGACACGGGCACGGCGCCGGTCGGCCCCGACACGGGCGAGGTACGGGGCGACCTGCACCTCTACCTCGACCAGCTCCGCACCGGCGTCGGCCGCCGCCGCGAGCACGCCGGCATGACCGAGCTGGTGGCGCGCTCGGAGGGCGACCGCACGTTCGCCGACCTGCGCCGCGCCCGCATCGAGCGTCGCCTCGGGCCGCTACGGGACATCCTCACCCGGGGCGTCGAGCGGGGCGAGCTCCGGGCCGAACTCGACGTCGACGAGGTGGCCATCGACTTCGTGGCCCCGGTCTTCTTCCGTCGCTTCTTCCTCGGCGAGCGCCTTTCCGACGAGCGCATCGACACCATGGTCGACGAGTTCCTCACCCGCCACGGCACCTGAGACCGACGGCCGCTCGACAACTGCGCCGCCCGGTGATCCGGGCGGGAGGGCAGCGGCGAATGCGCCCGAACGATCCGGGCGAACCAGGAGCAGATCATGAGGACCAAGAGCGACGTCGTCGCCGCCATCTACCAGGCCTTCGCGGAGGGGGATGTGGGGACGATCCTCACCCACCTCACCGACGACGTGGACTGGGCGCCCGAGGCCTCGGGCACCGTCGCCCCCTGGTGGGGTCAGTACGAGGGCAAGGACGAGGTCCCCGGGTTCTTCCGGGCGCTGGCCGAGGCGGTCGACGTCACCGAGTTCACGCCGCTGGCCATGGTCGAGGGCCCCGAAGACGTCATGGCCATCATCCGCTTCGGGGTCACGGTGAAGTCGACCGGGCGCTCCGGGACCATGGCGCTCCACCACTGGTGGCACTTCGAGGGCGACAAGGTGGCCCGCTACCGCGGCACCGAGGACACCGACCTGACCGCCCGCCTCTTCGCCAGCTGAGCCCGGCGGCACGCCGACACGCCGACACGCCGGAACCACGGGAAACACGGGAGCGGCGGGTCGCCGCGACCGCGCGCGTCGTACTCAGCGGGCGGGGTGGCCGATCGCGAGCACGACGTGGACGATCCACCCGGAACGGTCGCGCACCGCGGCGGACACCGTGCGGACGCGGCACAGCTCGGCGCGCGGCACCGAGTCCGGCCCGTCGACGTCGGTGTCGGCGGCGGCGATGCCCGTGGTAGCCGTGTACGTCCGCTCCACGACCTCGCCGGTCGCCCCGAGCCCTTCGGCATCGGCATCGAGCTCGGCATCGAGCTCGGGCTCGGGTGTCAGGGTCCCGAATCGCCGAGCGAGCGCATCGTCGAGCCGGTCGACATGGATGCCGATGACGCTCGCCCGCTCGACGCCCAACCAGTCGGCCGCCTCCGGTGAGCAGTCGCGGATGATGTCGTTCGGGCCGACCTCGAGCACCCGGCTGGCGCGGTCCAGGCGCCGACCGAGCAACGCGTCGAGGTCGACACCGGGGTTCGCGGGCTCCTCGAGGCGGGCACCGACCACCACCCGGTCGCCTCCCGACCGTGCCCGTCGGGGGAAGCCGAGCACCTGCTCGTACTCGATCGTCTCCGCCGGCTCCTGCTCGTCGCGCTGCTCGACCCAGGTCCGCACCCGGTCGACCTGCTGCACCAACGCGGACGCGTTGTGCCCTCGGAGCTGCGGGAGCACCCGTTCGGCCTGGGCGCGCAGCGACGCGAGCACCGTCGCCAGCTCGCTGGCATCCAGGCGCTCCATGGAATGGTCGGCCGGCGTGGTGACGACCCCGACGTGCACCTTCATGCCCCGGGCCTCGGCGTACAGGAGGAGGTCACCGAACTCGTGGTGGTTCTGGGGCATGAGGCAGTGCGAGATGTCGACCCGCGTCCCCACCTCACGGGCATGCCCGAGGAAGCGCTCGACGTTGGCCATCACCTCGTGGAAGTCGGACCCCTGGCGGATGGACTCGAAGGTGGCAGGGGTGGTCCCGTCGATCGACACCTGCACGGCGGGGCGCAGGGTCCGCAGCACCTCCTCCACCCGGGGGTCCCACTGGGTGGCGTTCGTGGTGATGTCGATGGCCGCCGGGCCGCCGTGGCGGGCCAGCAGGTCCCACACCCGGTAGTTCTCGGGCCCCAGGAAAGGCTCGCCGCCGACGAAGTTGGCGTGACGCAGGTGCGGGATGAACGCCTCGAGATCCTCGAAGAACCGGTCGCCGTACGACCTCGGCGACGCCGAGCGTCCCTCACGGTGGATTCGGATGGCCGACGAGTTCTCGCCGCTGCACATCGTGCACTGCAGGTTGCAGGCGTTGGTGAGGGCGAACTCCATCCGGATGGGGAACGCCGGGGCGGGCGCGCGCACGTCGAGCACGTCGTAGTAGCGCGCGTAGGTACCGATGCCGCGCTCGTCCTGCCACCCGCAGAACCCGCACCCGTACGAGTAGTCCTGCTCGCCGAGGTGACGACGGAGCTCGAGCTGTTGCACCCCGTTCCAGATCTCGGGGAGGCGCTGCACCCGGATGTTCCCCAGGTATTGGGACTGCACGCAGCAGGCTCGCACCTCCCCCTGGGGCCCGAGGTAGAGGTTGGCGTACGGAGCGAGGCACGGGGTGCCCAGGCGTCGACGCTGCGCATCCCGGCGGAGCACACCGACCTTGCCGCGCACGCGGCGCGGGACGTCGACCACCGAACGTCCGCTCGCCCCCATGGGCCAACCGTAGTGATCGATCGGAGGTGGCGCTCCGGGCCCGCCCCGAGGGCGCTCAGCCGTGCTCGGCGTCGAGCTCGGAGAGCACCGCTTCGGTGTCGGCGCCGAGGGGACGGCCGGCCCAGCGGATGGCACCGGGCGTCGCCGACAGGCGGGCCACCAGGCCCTGCATGGGCACCCCGTCCACCTCGACCACGGCGCCGCGCGCCGCGTAGTGCGGGTCGGCGGCGATGTCGGCCATGTCGAAGATGGGCGCCGCTGCGGCGTTGGCCGCCTCGAAGGCGGCGAGCACGTCGGCGAGCGATCGCTCGGCGATCCACGCCGTCATCAGCTCGTCGAGCTCGATCCGGTGGGCGGCGCGGTCGGCGAACGACCCGAAGCGGGGGTCCCCCTGCACGCCGAGCAGGTCGAGCACCCGCTGGGCCACCGACTCGGCCGACGTCGACACCGCCACCCAGCGGTCGTCGGCGGTCCGGTAGACGTTGCGGGGCACCGAGTAGGGGATGCCCGAGCCCAGCCGGGGCTGCAGCTCGCCGCGCAGCAGGTAGCCCGAGATGAGCGGCCCCATGATCTGGAACATGGACTCGAGCAGGTTGACGTCGACCACCTGGCCGACGCCCGAGTGCACCGCCACCATGGTGGCGAACGCGGCCACCAGGCCGGTGATCTCGTCGGTGAGGGCGATGGGCGGCAGGACCGGCCCGCCGTCGGCCTCGCCGTTGATGGCGGCGAAGCCCGACATCGCCTCGGCCATCGTGGCGAAGCCGGGGCGCCCGGCGTAGGGGCCGTCCTGGCCGAAGCCCGTCACCCGGGTGACGACCAGCGAGGGGCGACGGGCCAGCAGGACGTCGGGGCCGAGGCCGAGGCGCTCGAGGGTGCCGGGGCGGAAGTTCTCCACGAGCACGTCGGCGGTGTCGCACAGGGCGAGGAAGGCCTCGCGCCCCTCGTCGGACTTCAGGTCGAGGGCCACGCTGCGCTTGCCCCGACCCTCGAGCTTCCACCAGAGGGTGACGCCGTCGCGAGGGTCGACCCACCCCATGGTGCGCGTGGTGTCGCCGCCGTCGGGCCGCTCGACCTTGATGACGTCGGCCCCGAAGTCGGCCAGGTAGCGGGCGCACCCGGGCCCGGCCACGACGGTGGAGACGTCGACCACCCGAAGGTCGGCCAGCGGTCCCGGTGAGGAGGCGCCCGGCGACGGCCCGTCGGGGGCGACGCCCCCGTCGTGCACGTCGGCGGTCACGAAGGCGGGCCGGTCAGCGGTTGGCGCCCTGCACCGACGAGGTGAGGGGCGAGGAGTCGCCGCTGGTGGCCACGCAGATCACCTCGCGGTCGTCGAGCTGGTTCCACGTCTGCTCGGTGGGGTTGATGGAGGTGGCGTTGAACTCCGACTGAGCGAAGGGCACGCCCACGTAGTCGGTGAAGAGCGCCCCGGTGCACTGGTCCTGCGCCTGGCTGCTGATGGCCGCCACCCCCGGGAACGGGGCGTTGGGGCCGCCGGCGATCTCGAAGATGGCGAACACCTCGTTGTCGTGGGGTTCGTCGCAGTCGATCCCGTCGACGTTGGTGATGTTGCCGCTGGTGGGCACGTCGAAGCAGTCGCCCACCGCCAGGTCGAAGACGTTGATCGACGTGCTGTTGCCACCTCCGGTGGTGGTGGTGAGCGCGCTGTCGCCGGGCTGGGCGGCCTCGGTGGTGGTGCTGCCCGGCTCGAAGTCGGGCGCGGTGGTCGCCGAGGTGGCGAGGGTGGTGCGGTCCACCGACGGGGCGTCGTCGTCGCCGGCGAGGACCGCGGTGATGATGACGCCCACGATCACGAGCGCGAGCAGCGCGCCGATGACCCCCAGCACGATGAACAGCGCCTTCTTGCCTCCACCCCCGGACGGCGGCGGTGCCCCATAGGGCGGTACCCCACCACCGCCGGCGCCCCAGCCGGCCTCGGTGGGCGGCGGGCCCTGCGGCGGGTAGCCCGGGGCGGCGGCGGGTGCGGCGACGCCGCCGGGCGGGTAGGCGCCGGGCTGGCCGGGCGCGGCCGGGGGGTAGCCCGCTGCCGGCGCCTGCGCCGGCGGGTACGGGGCCGCGGCGGGGTACTCGGGCTGTGGCGCCGTGGGCGGGTAGTCCGCGGCGGGAGGAGGAGTCGGCGCGGGTGGCGGCGTGGCCGCCGGCGGCGGGGTCGGCTCGGGGGTCGGGTACTGCGGCAACGGGCCGGTCACGGTCTCACCGGGATCGGGGAGCGGGGCCGGGGGCTCGGGCGCCGCGCCCTCCGCGGGCGTGCCGTCCGGCGGCGGTGGGGTGTCGGACATGGGTGCTCCTCTCGGCCCTCACGGCCACGCCCCGATCTGCGGCGCGGCGGGCGCCGGCGCCCGGGCGGGGCGCCGGCGGGTCTCGACTACTCCGCGGTGCCCTGGATGGAGCCCGTGATCTGGGTCCCGTCCACGGTGTTGGCGGTGCAGAGGATCTCGCGGTCGTTCAGCTCGCTCTCCCAGCTCTCCTGGGTGGGCGTGATGGGGAAGGCCTGGAAGCGCGAGCTGGCGTAGTCGAGGCCCACGTAGTCCTCGAAGAGCGCACCGATGCACTCCTCGGAGGCGGTCTCGACGGCGGCCTGGCCCGGGAACGGCGCGTCGTCGCCGCCCTCCATGTCGAACTTGGCGTACAGCTCGGTGTCGTGCGGCTCGCTGCAGGGCACCGCGGCCACCTCGAGGATGTTGCCGTCCGGCGGCTGATCGAAGCAGTCACCCACCTCGAGGGTGAAGATGCCGACGTCGCCGCCCTCGGTGATGTTGCCCTCGTCGTCCCGAGTCGAGTTGTCGGCCGTCGATTCGTCGCTGCTGCATGAGGTGGCCAGTGCCAGCACCAACAGCACCGCCCCGAGCGCCTTCAGCCAAGTCCGCATTGCCCATCCGCTCCATCGTGTCGTCCCGACGCGCTCCGGTTCGCGCACCTGGGTTTCGTGAGCGACCTTAGCCGTCGGACCCCTGGCCCCCGCCCGAGCCGCCGGCCGCGACGCTCCCCTCCAACTGGCCACCGTCGGAGGCGATGATCGAGCAGAGCACCCGGCGGTCCCCGCGGTCCTCCCACGACTTGCGCGTCGGGGCGATGGCCGAGAAGTAGTAGGCCGAGTCCTCATAGGCCTGACCGACGTAGTCGGCGAAGCGGTCCTGACAGCCCAACTGGGCGAGGCTCTGCACCTCGGCGCCCCCGGGGAAGGGGGCGTCGGCACCGGCCGGGAGCGCGAAGACCGCGTAGGCCTCACCGTCGTGGGCCTCGTCGCAGTCGACCTCCTCGACGGCGCGCACGTCGGTGTTGGCCGGAGCCAGGAAGCAGGTGCCGGGCTCGAGGTCGACGATCCGCACCCCGTTGGGCACGGTCGTGGCGGTGGTCTCGTCGTCACCGAAGGCCGAGCAGCCGGCCAGCACCAGCAACGAGACCGGGACGACCACCGAAAGCACCGCGGCCCGCCACCTCGCCCCTCGCAGGCCGCGCCGCCCCGGTCCGGTCATCGCCACATCATCACCCGCGCCGGGGCCAGATGGGGTAGCACCGCTCGTCCAGGGCGCCGAAGGCGTACTCGAAGTAGGTGCCGTCGTACATGTCCCGGGTCTTGTCGCTCCACGCGAGTGCCTCGGGCGACGAGATGCGCCGGTGGATGGCGAGGATCCCTCCCTCGAACACCCGGTACTCGGCCCACGTGCCCGGGAAGTCCTTCACGCACGCCACCTCGGCCCACGGCACGTCGCCCGTGGCGGGGAAGCGGCGCACCCGGTTCCGGTGGGTGTGCCCGGCCGAGTAGGCCACGATCGAGCGATGGGCGGCCACCACGTCGATGAGGCGCTCGGAGTCGTCGGGGTTGATGCCGAAGTAGTCGTCGGGGCGGTGGTTCGAGGTCGGGTCCCAGACGTGGTGGTGGCCGAACACGAACACGGGACGGTCGCTCTCGGCGGCCACGTCGGCCAGCCACTCGAGCTGCTCGCTCGTGACTCGTCCCGGCGTGTGGAGCGGGATGGTGGTGTCGAGCACGGCCAGGGACACGCCAGGCAGCTCGACGAGGAACGGGGCGTCGCTGGCGAAGGTCCCGCCGTGGTAGCCGTCGTGGTTGCCGCGGACGTGGTGGAGGCGGTCGCCGAAGGCGCCCTGGTAGCAGTCGAGGAACTGCTCATACTCCTCCTGGCTGCCCACGTTGGTCAGATCGCCCTTGACCAGGACGGCATCGGGGTCGATGGCGGCGATGTCGGCCACCGCTCCCCGGTTCATGACCTCGGGGTAGGGGTCCTCACCCGGCTCGCTGCGGTAGGTGGGGCCGAGGTCGAGGCCCTCGATCACCCCGCACTCCACCTCGCCGAAGTGCACGTCGTTGACCGTGGCGAAGGTGGCGAGGCGCTCTCCCGGCGCGGGGAGGGTGCGGAACGAGAATCCGTCGAGCTGGTGTTCGGTGTCGGGCGCGAGGCCGGCGTGGACCCGGGCCACGGGCCCGTCGTGGACGACGGCCTCGTCGTCGGCGACGGTGGTCAGGTCCATGGGCGGCGAGGCTACCGACTCCGTCGGGCGCCGCCCCGGCGACGGGGCGCGACCCGGCGCGGGTCGCGATGCTCAGGAGGGGCGGTCGCGCCGACTGGGGATGGGCTTGGTCCACCACCGGCCCGAGAACCGCCAACGCGGCGTGGCGGCGCGGGGGTCGGTGTCGGCCGCGGATGGGCGGGGCCAGGCCACCTCGATGGCCGCCATGATGGCCGCCATCTCCTCGGGCCCCGGGGGCGCGAGACGGGTGCGGGCACCGTCGACGGAGACCACCGGCTCGGTGGCCGGCGCCGGGGCGTCGCTCAAAGGGGCACGTTCCCGTGCTTGCGCTTGGGCAGCTCCTCGCGCTTCGAGCGCAGCATCTCGAAGCCGGCGATCACCTTCCGGCGGGTGTCGGCCGGGTCGATGACGTCATCGACCATGCCCCGCTCGGCGGCGATGTAGGGGTTGGTGAAGCGCTCGGTGTACTCCTCGACCAGCTCGGCCCGGCGGGCCTCGGGGTCGGCCGCCGACGTCAGCTCACGGCGGTAGACGATCTCGACCGCACCGTGCGGGCCCATCACCGCCAGCTCGGCCGAGGGCCAGGCGTAGGCCAGGTCGGCGCCGATGGACTTGGCGTTCATGACCACGTAGGCGCCGCCGTAGGCCTTGCGGGTGATGACCTGGATGCGGGGCACGGTGGCCTCGCAGAACGCGTAGAGCAGCTTGGCCCCGTGGCGAATGATGCCGCCGTACTCCTGGTCGACGCCGGGCAGGAAGCCGGGGACGTCGACGAAGGTGAGGATGGGGATGTTGAACGCGTCGCAGGTGCGCACGAAGCGGGCGCCCTTCTCGGACGCCTCGATGTCGAGCACGCCGGCCAGCATCATGGGCTGGTTGCCGATCACGCCCACGGGGTGGCCGTCGAGGCGGGCGAACCCGCAGACGAGATTCATGCCCCAGTGGGGGAAGTACTCGAAGAAGTCGCCGTCGTCGACGGTGGCCCGGATCACCTGGTGCATGTCGTAGGGCAGGTTCGACGAGGCCGGCATGAGGTCGTACAGCTCGGTGAGCTGCCGGTTCGGATCGTCCGTGGGGGCGAACCACGGCGGCTCCTCGAGGTTGTTCGAGGGCAGGTACGACAGCAGGTACTTCACGTCGTCGAGGACGGCTTCCTCGCTGTCGGCCACGTAGGTGGCCACCCCGGACTTGGTGGCGTGGCTCATGGCGCCGCCCAGCTCCTCGAGGGTGACCTCCTCGCCCGTCACCGTCTTCACCACGTCGGGGCCGGTGATGAACATGTGCGACGTCTCGCGCACCATGAAGATGAAGTCCGTCATGGCCGGGCTGTAGACCGCGCCGCCGGCGCAGGGGCCGAGGATGACGCTGATCTGGGGCGTGACGCCCGAGGCCAGCACGTTGCGGTAGAAGATGCCGCCGTAGCTGTCGAGGGAGACCGCGCCCTCCTGGATGCGGGCACCGGCGCCGTCGTTCAGGCCGATGAGCGGCGCGCCGACCGACAGGGCGAGGTCCATGAGCTTGTGGATCTTCTCGGCGAACACCTCGCCCAGGGCGCCGCCGAACACCGTGAAGTCCTGCGAGAACACGAAGACCTTGCGGCCGTCGATGGTGCCCCACCCGGTGATGACGCCGTCGGTGTAGGGACGCTCCTGGAGCCCGCTGTCGTGGGCCCGGTGCTTGGCCAACATGTCGAGCTCGTGGAACGAGCCGTCGTCGAGCAGGTACTCGACCCGCTCGCGGGCGAGCATCTTGCCCTTCGCGTGTTGGCGCTCGACGGAGCGCTCGGAGCCGGCGTGGCGGGCCTCGTCCTTGCGCTTCTCGAGCTCCGCCAGGCGCTCACGCAGTGGGTGTTCGGTCACGAGGGAGCACAATACGTTCGCACGCCGAGTCCGACCCAATGAGGCCCCGGGTGGTTACCGGGGGGGCGCTCAGCCGGGGTCGTAGTCGAAGCCCAGCGCCGGCGCCGGCACGAGGGCGTGCAGGGGGATGCCGGCGGCCTCGGCGAGGGCGGCGACGGTGCCGCCGCGGTCCACGAGGGGCAGGAGCAGCACGGGGTCGGCCCGGCCCTCGTCGCGCACCACCTCGGCGGCCTCGAGCATCGACACGCCGCGGGTGACGGCGTCCTCGGTGATGACGACCTTGGCGCCGGGCTCGAGGACGCCGGCGATGCGGCCGCCCGTGCCGCCGGCCTTGGCCTCCTTGCGCACCGTGAAGCTGGTGAGCATGCGGCCGCGGGTCGCGGCGATGGCGGCGATGGCGTAGGCCATGGCGTCGGCGCCGACCGTGAGCCCGCCGATGGCCGTCACGTCGTCGGGGATGACCTCGAGGGCGGCGTCGGCGACCAGGAGCATGCCCTCGGGCGAGCAGGTGGTGGCCTTGGCGTCGATGAACCAGTCGCTCTGGCGCCCCGACTTCAGCGTGTACGGCCCGTCGGTGCGCACCGCGTGCTCCCGGAGGTGGGCGATGAGGGCGTCGATCGTCGTCATGTGAGATGCACCTCACCGGTGCCGGGAGTGATGGTGCCGATCTCGACCGCGGCGTGGCCGTGCTCGGCGAGGACGGACAGCGCGGCGCCGGCGTCCGACGGCGGCACCACCAGGACCATGCCGATGCCCAGGTTGAACACGCGGGCCATCTCGTCGGGTTCCACCGAACCCAGGCGCTGGATCTCGCTGAAGATGCGGGGCGACTCCCAGGCGCTCGTCTCGACCTGGGCGTCGGCGCCGTCGGGCAGGACCCGGTTGAGGTTGCCGGCCATGCCGCCGCCGGTGATGTGGGCGACGGCCCGCACGTCCACCGCCTCGGTGGCGGCGCGCACCGCAGGCGCGTAGATCACCGAGGGCAGCAGCAACTCGTCGCCCACCGTGGTGGGCGCGCCCTCGTAGGCAGGGGCGTCGAGGTCGAGGCCGGCGATCTCGAGCAGCACCTTGCGCGCCAGCGTGTACCCGTTCGAGCGGAGGCCCGGCGACGGCAGCCCGATGAGGGTGTCGCCCACGGCGACGTGCTCGCCGGTGATGATGCGGTCCCGGTCGACCACGCCGACGGCGAAGCCCACGAGGTCGAAGTCGTCGTCGGGCATGACGCCGGGGTGCTCGGCCATCTCGCCGCCGATGAGGGCGCATCCGGCCTGCCGGCACCCCTCGGCCACCCCCGCCACCAGCGCCTCCATGCGCTCGGGCACGAGCTTGCCGACCGAGATGTAATCGAGGAAGAACAGCGGCTCGGCGCCCTGACAGACCAGGTCGTCCACGCACATGGCCACCAGGTCGATGCCGATGGTGTCGAGGCGGCCGAGGGCCCGGGCGATCTGCGACTTCGTGCCGACCCCGTCGGTGGCCGACACCAGCACCGGTTGCGGCCGCCCCTCGGTGGACAGGGCGAACAGGCCGCCGAACCCGCCGATGTCGCCCAGCACCTCGGGCCGGTAGGTGGAGCGGACCGCGGCCTTGATGCGGTCGACCGCGTCCTCGCCGGCGGCGATGTCGACGTCGTAGGTGGCGCCCTGCTCTGCGCCTCGTCCGTCACTCACGGCAGCACCGGGGCCCGTTCTGGCCGCGAGATCTCTGGCGTGGGAACAGGTCGCCGCGGCCAGAACGAGTGGGGTGCGGTTCTGGCCGCGAGATCTCTGGCGTGAGAACAGCCGGCCGCGGCCAGAAGCTCGGGCGGTGGGCTCAAGGCTGGTTGCGGGCAGCCGCGTCGGCCGCGGGAAAGAGCGAGTCGCCGGTGGCGACGGCTGCGGGCGTTGAGCCCGCGGCCGGCTCACGGCGGATCGGGGTGCCGTTCTCGTCGCGCTCGACGGGGTCGACCTCGAGGACGGCCTTGCGCAGGTTCACCGGCACCTCGATGGGGTACTCGCCGGTGAGGCAGGCGTCGCAGAAGCCGGCGTTGACCGCACCGGTGGCCTCGAGCAGTCGGTCGAGGGTGAGGTAGGAGATGGTGTCGACGTCGACGTAGTCGCGGATCTCGTCGACGGTGAGGTTGGCGGCCAGCAGCTCGCCGCGAGTGCCCGTGTCCATACCGTAGAAGCAGGGCCACTTGTAGGGCGGCGACGAAATGCGCAGGTGGACCTCGCGAGCGCCGGCCTCGCGCAGCATCTTGACCATGGCCCGGGTGGTGGTGCCCCGCACGATCGAGTCGTCGACGACCACCAGGCGCTTGCCGGCGATGTTGTCCCGCAGGGGGTTGAGCTTCATGCGCACCCCGAGGGCCCGCATCTCCTGGGTGGGGGCGATGAAGGTGCGCCCGATGTAGCGGTTCTTCACCAGGCCCTGGCCGAAGGGGATACCGCTCTGGCGGGCGTAGCCCTCGGCGGCGGCGATGCCGGACTCGGGCACACCCATGACGAGGTCGGCCTCGACCGGTGCCTGCTCGGCCAGGCGCTCGCCCATCTTCACCCGGGCGTGGTGCACGCTGCGGCCGTAGAGCTGGCTGTCGGGGCGGGCGAAGTACACGAACTCGAACAGGCAGAGCTTGGGGTCGATGCGCTCGGCGTCGAAGGGGCGGACCGAGCGGTAGCCGGTGGCGTCGATGATGACCATCTCACCGGGCTCGAGCTCGCGCACGAAGTGGGCGCCGACGACGTCGAGCGCCGGCGTCTCGGAGGCGAGAACCCAGCCGTGGTCGAGCTTGCCGAGGCACAGCGGGCGGAAGCCGTTGGGATCGCGCACACCGATGACGTGGCCCTCGTCCATCAGCACGAACGAGAAGGCGCCCTCGAGACGGGGCAGCACCTTGACCAGCGCGTGCTCGAGCTCGCGCTCGTCGCTGCGGGGGCCGGCGGCGGCCATCTCGGTGGCGAGCATCTCGGCCACGAGGTCGGTGTCGCTGGTCACGGTGCCCGGCAACATGCCCTGCTCGTCGGCGAGGGCCTCGGTGTTGACCAGGTTTCCGTTGTGGCCGAGCGCGAACTCGGCCTCGGCGGTGGCCCGGAACACCGGCTGGGCGTTGCGCCAGGTGCTCGACCCGGTGGTGGAGTAGCGGGTGTGGCCGATGGCCAGGTGGCCCCGGAGCGATGCGAGCTTGATGTCGTCGAACACGTGGGCGACGAGGCCCATGTCCTTCTGCACCATCAGCGTCTCGCCGTTGCTGACCGCCATGCCGGCCGACTCCTGCCCGCGGTGCTGCAAGGCGTAGAGGCCGAGGTAGGTCAGGTGGGCCACCGGCTGGCCGGGGGCGTAGACCCCGAAGACGCCGCACGCCTCTTTCGGGGTGTCGTCGTCGGGGTCGGCCGCACCCGCCGGATCGACCAGGTCAGAAGCGGTGTCTGGCTGCTCCGACGCCCTCACGTCCTCATCGTCGCACACTGCTCGGTGGACCCCGCGAATCGGTGGCTGTGAGCCCTCAGGCTACCGGCCGATCCGGGCCCTCGGACCGGGCCGGCGGCGGCGCCGAGGCCGATCTGGGATGCTGACGGCCGGCGCCGGGACGGACCCGGTCGGGAGGGTTCGCATGGGACGGTTGGACGACAAGGTCGCGTTGATCACGGGGGCCGCCCGCGGCCAGGGTGCGGCCGAGGCCCGGCTGTTCGCCGCCGAGGGCGCCCGGGTGTACCTCAGCGACGTGCTCGACGACGAGGGGGCCGCCGTCGCCGCCGACATCGGCGCCGCCGCCTCCTACCACCACCTCGACGTGACCGACGGGGACGCCTGGATCACCCTGGTGGAGCAGATCGTCGAGACCGAGGGGCGCCTCGACGTGCTGGTCAACAACGCCGGCATCTTCCGGGTGATGCCGACGGTGTTGACCTCCGAGGCCGAGTACCGCCAGATCATCGACATCAACCAGGTCGGCACCTTCCTCGGGATGAAGACGGTGATCCCGACGATGGTGCAGGCCGAGTCGGGCTCGATCGTCAACATCTCGTCGGTGGCCGGCCTCCAGGGTGCGGCCGGCACCATGGCCTACGCCGCCAGCAAGTGGGCGGTGCGGGGCATGACCAAGGTGGCCGCCAAGGAGGTCGCCCCCTTCGGCGTCCGGGTCAACTCGGTCCACCCCGGGATCATCGACACCCCGATGATGGCCGAGGCCACCGTCGAGGGGGCGATGCTCGAGCGCGTCGTGCGGGCCATCCCGATGGGCCAGGTGGCGCAGGCCGACGACGTGGCCAACCTGGTCCTCTACCTGGCCAGCGACGAGAGCCGGTACTCCACCGGGAGTGAGTTCGTGGTGGACGGAGGGATGACGGCCTGAGCGGTTCTCTCTCCTTCGCTTTCCCTCTTTCTTCCTCGCGCTCGTTACCTCCCGGCCCCGACCGGGACCCGGGGGCTTGCTCCTAGTCGCCTCGGGGGCGCCTGCGGCGCGGGACTCGCTCCGATGTCGCGGCGCTCCCCGGCTCCCGTCCGTGGCCTACCTCCTCGGTGCTCGTCGTCGTCGGCCGGCGCTCCCGGGGCCGGTCCCCCTCGGCGTCTGGGGCTGGGGTGGGGTGCCGCTGCCGCGCTCCCCCCGGCTCTCGTCCGTGGCCGACCCGCTCGGTGCTCCGTCGTCGGCCGGCGCTCCCGGGGCCGGTCCCGCTCGGCGTCTGGGGCTGGGGTGGGGGTGCCGCTGCCGCGCTCCCCCCGGCTCCCGTCCGCGCCTTGCGACGGCACCCGGGCACCCGATTCGGCCCGTCGACAGGCACCGATCGCGGGGCTAGGTTGCTCGCACTTCCCCTCCTGATGTTCGTCTTCTCAGGAGGTTCGCCATGCCACATCGCAGAGTCACCAGGCGGAGCCCGTGACCGGGCCGCTCTACGAAATGCCTGCGTCCATCGAGCTCACGTGGGCGGAGTACCGGCTCATCATGCGCGCGCTTTTCGACGCGGAGGACGAATTCACCCGTTGGGGGCCGGCCTACGGCGCGCTGCTCGGGCGCGCCCGCGAGGCCCTCGAGGTGCTCCTGCACCGGGTGTGGCCAGAACTCGGTGAGATCGACGACGGAGGTACGGTGGAGCCATGACGGAGCAGCGCTGGTTGACGACCGGTGAGGCGGCACAGCGACTGGGCATCAGCTCCGGAGACGTGGCGTGTCTCGTTCTCGACGGGGAGCTGCCGGGGCGGCCGGCATCGGACTACAGCCGGCTGTTGGTGCGGGAAGTCGACCTCGAGGAGTACCTCGCCCGTCATCCCCAGACCACGTCGACCTGACGCTCGTGCGGCGGCTCGGCCGGCTCCCTTTTCGTCGTCATCGACACGACGGCCTCGACGCAGTCCGCCCGGGTTCGGGTAGCACGACACCATGAGCTTCGCGGTGAAAGCGGCGGTGGGTGCGCCCCTCTCGGTGGGCGCGACCCTCACACTGGTCGAGAAGGCGATGTACGGCGGGTGGAAGGTCGCGCCTGACCATCAGATCTTTGTCTTCGACTCGGATCACCAGGGCGGTGCCGGCCTCTGCGCCCGGGGCGTGATCACCTCCGTCGAGCACGCCCCCGAGCACCGGTGGAAGGTGCAGATCCGCATCGAGGCGCAGGCCCGCCGCCCGCTCGGGCGGGGCGAGCTACGGCCCTACCGGGACCTCGACGACGGCTCCCCCGAAGCCGAGATCGCCCGCAAGCTCTACCGCCAGGCCACCAACAAGTTCGTCGCCGTCGGCGAGGGAGAGACCGCCTTCCTCACCTCGTACTTCTGATCTGAGCGCCCGGCGCTTCGGGCCACCGCGGCGGGCGCAGCCCGCCGCCCAGCAAAACGGGGTGGTGAGTCGCGCCGGTGAGGAGCTCGGGGGGTGGCGGCGGAACGGCTTCGGGCCACCCGCGGCGGGCGCAGCCCGCCGCCCGCAAAACGGGGTGGCGAGCCACAGAGCCAGCCGGCCGGGTGGCGGCGGAACGGCTTCGGGCCACGCGCAGCGAGCGACGAGCGCAGCGAGGACCGAGCGAGCATGGCCCGAAACGGATGTCCGCCGACAGGACCCGGCCGGCGGGACACGGGGGACTCGCGGGGGTGGCCCCCTCGAGCTAGTCGTGCGTGACGGCGGCGCCGAAGGCGGTGGGGAGGCGGTCGCGCCAGGCGGTGGTGGCGTCGGCGAGGCCGACGTCGAGCAGGTCCTTCACCGACAGGCGGTCGCCGGCGGCGAGGCCCAGCTGGGTGACGGGGACGCCGGCGGCCTCGGCCCGGTCGATGATCTCGCGGGCCCGGTCGGCGGCGACGCAGACGACCACACGGCCGGCGGACTCGGACCAGAGCTCGGCCTCGTCGTGGATGCGGGCCACCTGGAAGCCGACGCCGCTGCGCACGGCCATCTCCGCCAACGCGACGGCGAGACCGCCCTCGGCGACGTCGTGGGCGCCCAGCACGGCCCGCTCGGCCACGAGGCCACGCACCAGGTCGGCCACCTTGGCGACCGCGGCGAGATCCGCCGGCGGGAGCGTGCCCCGACGGGCCTGACCCGTGTGGGTGGCCCAGCGCGAGCCGGCGAGGCCCGGCCAGGTGTCGCCGAGGAGCAGGATGCGCCCGCCATCCACCAGGCCGGCGCCCGGCGGCGGGGAGGACAGGTCGTCGACCATGCCCAGCAGCCCGATCACCGGGGTGGGGTCGATGTCGGCGCCGCGTGACTCGTTGTAGAGGCTGACGTTGCCGCCGATGACGGGCAGGCCGAACGCGTTGCAGGCCTCGGTCATCCCGTCGATGGCGCCCGAGAGCTGCCACATCACCTCGGGGTGCTCGGGATTGCCGAAGTTGAGGCAGTTGACGACCGCCAGCGGGCGGGCGCCGACGCAGGCGAGGTTGAGCACCGACTCGGCCACGACCATGGCCGTGCCCTGGTGGGGGTCGACCGCGCACCAGCGATGGTTGCCGTCGGTGGTGAGGGCCAGGCCCCGGCCGGTGGCCTCGCCCGTGACGGGGTGCTTGAGGCGCAGCACGGTGGCATCGCCGCCGGGCCCCACCACGGTGTTGAGGAAGAGCTGGTGGTCGTACTGCGACGAGACCCAGGTGGTGTCGGTGAGCAGGTCGAGCAGGACGTCGCCGACGGGGAAGCCGTCGGCGGGTGACGAGGGCTCGGTCGCCCGGCGCTCGGCCAGGTCGGCGGGCTCGGCCCGGGGGCGGTCGTAGAGGGGGGCGTCCTCGTGGAGCGAGGCGGCGGGCACGTCGCAGAGGACCTCGCCCTCGAAGCCGTCGCGTATCCGCAAGGCGCCGCCGTCGGTGACCTTGCCGATGACGCTGGCCCGCACCTCCCAGCGCTCGCAGATGCGCAGCACCTCGTCGAGGTTGACGGGCTCGACGATGGCCAGCATGCGCTCCTGGCTCTCGCTGGTCATCACCTCGAACGGCTCCATGCCCGGCTCTCGGCGGGGCACGGCGTTGACGTCGACGTCCATGCCCACGCCGCCGCGCGACGCCGTCTCGCTGGTGGCGCAGGCGAGACCGGCGCCGCCGAGGTCCTGGATGCCGACGACCAGCCCGGCGTCGAGCAGGGCGAGACAGGCCTCGATGAGGCGCTTCTCCTCGAAGGGGTCGCCCACCTGCACCGACGGGCGCTTCTCGGCGTCGGCCTCGTCGTCGGCGAAGCCGGCGGAGGCGAGCACGCTCACGCCGCCGATGCCGTCACGCCCGGTGGACGATCCCAGGAGCACGGCGAGGTTGCCGACCCCGCTGGCCTGCCCGAGCACGAGGCGGTCGGTGGGCAGGATGCCGAGGCACAGCACGTTGACGAGGGGGTTGTCGGCGTAGGTCTCGTCGAAGACCACCTCGCCGCCGACGGTGGGCACGCCGACCGAGTTGCCGTAGCCGGACACCCCGGACACCACGCCCTCGGCGATCCAGCGGCTGCGGGGGTCGTCGAGGGGACCGAAGCGCAGGGGGTCCATCACCGCGATCGGGCGGGCCCCCATGGTGAAGATGTCGCGCAGGATGCCGCCCACGCCGGTGGCCGCGCCCTGGTAGGGCTCGATGGCCGACGGGTGGTTGTGGCTCTCGATGCGGATGGCGGCGGCGATGCCGTCGCCCACGTCCATGACGCCGGCGTTCTCGCCCGGCCCCACGAGGACCCCTTCCCCGGTGGTGGGGAGGCGCTTCAGGTGGATCCGCGACGACTTGTACGAGCAGTGCTCGGACCACATGACCGCGTACATGGCCAGTTCGAGGTGGTTCGGCTCACGCCCGAGGATGCCCCGGATGGACTCCAGCTCGTCGTCGGTGAGCCCCAGTGCCCGGTGGACCGGCTCGTCGGACGCGGGTTGCGGAGGCGTGTCGGCGGACGTGTCGGCCATGCCTGCACGCTACCCCGCGACGAGCCCGGCAAGGTGCGGCGGATGGAGGACCAGAAGGGGGTTGTCGACCCCCTCGAATGGGCGCCTTCCTCACCGGTCAGAAAGGCAAAGATTGCGACAAATGTGTCGCCCTGACTTGCTATGTCATTGCTTCTGTGTTGCCATGCTCGTATGGCAAATGCATCGACCCGCTCAACGGGAATGTCCGCGCAGCACAAGGCGGCACTTGCGGAAGGGAGGGTCCAAGGGAGGGCCGTTCGTGTGTATCTCGAGGCCCTCGCCGCCAACCGCCCCAAGCGGGGCCGAAAGCGCACCAAGGAGTCGGTCGAGAAGCGCCTCGAGCGCATCGGGGCCGAGCTCCCCGACGCCAGCCCGGTGCAGCGCCTCCAGCTCGTGCAGGAGCGCATGGACCTCGAGCAGGAGCTGGCCAGCAGCGGTGAGACCGTCGACCTGAGCGCGCTCGAAGCCAACTTCGTGAGCGCGGCGAAGGGCTACAGCGAGCGCAAGGGCATCTCGTACGCGGCCTGGCGTGAGGCCGGGGTCCCCGCCGCGACCCTCAAGGCCGCCGGGATCTCACGCGGTCGCTGACGCCGGCTCGCCCAGACGGGCCCCTGCGGCACCCGCTGCCGCGGCCAGGAGGGACTCGAGCAGCACCCGGCCGTCCCCACTGCCGAGCAGCGGGTCGTAGGCGCGCTCGGGGTGGGGCATGAGCCCCACCACGTTGCGACCCGACGAGCAGATGCCGGCGATGTCGCCCACGGAGCCATTGGGGTTGTCGACGTAGCGGACGACGACCCGATCCTCGCCCTCGAGCTCGGCGAGCACCTCCGGCGAGCAGGTGAAATTTCCCTCGAAGTGGTTGATGGGGATGCGCAGGCGGGCGCCGGCATCGGCCTGATTGGTGAGGGCGGAATCCGTGGTCGCCACCTCGAGCTCGACCGTGGTGCACAGGAACTTGAGGCCACGGTTCTTCTGGAGCGCGCCGGGCAGCAGGCCCGCCTCGGTGAGCACCTGGAAGCCGTTGCAGATGCCGACCACCGGACCGCCGGCGGCGGCGAACTCGGCGACCGCGGCCATGACCGGCGAGAAGCGGGCGATGGCGCCGGGCCGCAGGTAGTCACCGTGGGCGAACCCACCGGGCACCACGACGGCATCGACGTCCCCGAGGGACGAGTCCCCGTGCCAGAGCAGGCGACCCTCACCCCCGAGGGCACCGACGGCCTCGAGCACGTCGAACTCGCAGTTCGACCCGGGGAAGAGGACGACGCCGACGCTGGCACCCATCAGACCGCAGCCGCCTCGTGGAGGGTGACCGTGGCGTCCTCGATCACCGGGTTGGTGAGGAAGCGGGCGCAGAGGTCCTCGGCTTCGGCCCGGGCGGCGGCCTCGTCGTCGGCATCCATGGTGAAGCGGATGCACTTGCCCACCCGCACCCCGGAGATGCCGCCGAAGCCCAGCGTGGGCAGCGACCGCTCGATGGTGGCGCCCTGCGGATCGGCCACGCCCGGCCGCAGTTGCACCTCGACCACTACATCGAACGTCATGGCCTCACTCTAGGCGGCGCCGCCTGCGGCTCCAGACCTCGATCGGGCCGGCCGACGCACCGTCGACCGAGGTGGAGGCGAGCGCGTCCGGATTCCGGATGCTGCCGCCTCCGGTTCGTCAGGACCAGGACGTGAATGCGGCGCCGACGAGGTGAGGGACGACGCCGGACACGTCGTGCGCGGCGGCGAGGTCGACGTCGGCGGACTGGCCCCGCTCGGCCTTCTCGAGGCCCGAGGCGCAGCGATGGAGCACGTCGGCCAGGCCTCGTGTCGCAGCCGCCCGGAACGCGTCGGCGGCGACCACGGCCTCGGGGGTGGCACCGGCCTCGGGAAGGGCGGCGAGCACGGCGCCGGCGCCCAGGAGGTCCTCGAGGGCGGGGCGTAGCGGGCCGGTGGCGCCATTCCAGCGCTCGCCCGCGGCGATCACGGTGACGACCCCGTCCGGGCCGGCCAGGGCGGTCGCAGCCAGGCCGACGGCGGAGGCGTTGCGCAGGCACCCGGCCAGCACGATGCGGGCGCCGGCTTCGGCGGCCCCGAACGACAGCGCCGAGCCGTTGGGCGACGGCAGCACCAGACGCGTGCCGGCGGGCAGGTCGACGAGGGTGGCAGGGGCGAGAGTCCAGGCCGCGGCCGGCCCCTCCCCCGCCACCAGCGCGTCATGGGCGGCGGCGTGGGCCTGTTCGCCGCCGTCGTGCCAGCGGTAGGGCAACACGGTGGCGCCGCGCCCGAGGGCGACGTCCACGGCCGTGGTGAAGGACAGCACGTCCACGATCACGACCACGTCGGACCCCGGGGCGAGGCGACGCAGCCCGTTCGGGCCCCACTCGAAGCGGACCGAGGGGGAGGACGGCTCTACGGGCATCACCCGATTGTCCACCATTGCCCGTGGGTCACCGGAGGTGGAGGTGAGGGCTTCCGGATTCCGGACGCCGTCGCCTCCACCTCCGGGGGACGGTCAGGAACCGGTGCCGGCGCCGGGCCAGTCGGCGAAGGACTTCTGGGTGATGCGCTCGTAGGCCTCGATGTAGCGGGCCGACGACGAGGCCACCACCTCGTCGGGAAGCGGCGGCGGGGGCGGCTGCTTGTCCCAGTCGAGGCCGTCGAGGTAGTCCCGCACGGGCTGCTTGTCGAACGACGGCGGGGTGGAGCCCACCTGCCACTGGTCGGCGGGCCAGAAGCGGGACGAGTCCGGCGTGAGGACCTCGTCGCAGACGATGAGCTCGCCGTCGACCATCCCCAACTCGAACTTGGTGTCGGCGATGACGATCCCCCGCTCGGCGGCCAGCGCCGCGCCCCGCTGGTAGAGCTCGAGGCTGATGGACCGGGCCTTGCCCGCCACCTCGGCACCGACGAGGTCGACGGCCTCGCTGAGGGAGATGTTGATGTCGTGGTCGCCCTCCTCGGCCTTCGTCGACGGGGTGAACACCGGCTCGGGCAGCTTCGACGACTCCTGGAGCCCCTCGGGCAGGCGCTCACCGTGCATCGTGCCGCTGCGCTGGTACTCCTTCCACGCCGAGCCGGTGAGGTACCCGCGCACGATGCACTCGAGAGGCAGCATCTCGGCCTTCTTCACCAGCATCACCCGCCCGGCGAGGCTCGGGTCCTGGGCGCCGGCGGGCACGTCGGCGAGGTCGGTCGAGAGCAGGTGGTGGGGGGCCACCGAACCGAGCTCGTCGAACCAGAACGCCGAGATGGCGGTGAGCACCCGGCCCTTGTCGGGGATGGGCTGGTCCATGACCACGTCGAACGCCGAGATGCGGTCGGAGGTGACGATGAGCAGGCGGTCGTCGCCGGCGTCGTAGATGTCCCGCACCTTCCCGGTGGCGAGGTGGGGCAGGTCGATGGTGGCCATGGGTGCTCCTCGGAGATTGGCGAGCAGGGTCGGGTGGAGAACGGGGTTGGGAAGATGGGGCTGGGGAGAGCGGAGGCGGCGCCGCCAGTCTCTCAGATGACGAACTCAGCTTCGTACTTTGCCGCCTCGGGGTGCTGCGCGGCCACTTCCCCTACCCGCTCGGCGAACACGCCGACCTGGCGACCGGCGTCGCCCACGAAGGTGATGGGGTCACCCACCAGCGCCTCCACCTCGGCAGCCGTCAGCGGCAGGCGGGGGTCGGCGCCGAGGCGCTCGTACAGGTCGTTGGCGTCTCCGCCGGATTCACGCAGGGCCAGCGCCGCCGCGACCGCGTGCTCCTTGACCACCTCGTGGGCTTCCTCACGCCCCAAGCCGAGGCGCACGGCGGCGAGGAGGATCTTGGTGGTGGCGAGGAACGGCAGGTAGCGGCGCAGCTCGCGCTCGATGACCGCCGGGTAGGCCCCGAAGGCACCGAGCACGTCGAGCAAGGTCTGGAAGGCGCCGTCGGCGGCGAAGAAGGCGTCGGGCAGCATCACCCGTCGCACCACCGAGCAGCTCACGTCGCCTTCGTTCCACTGGTCGCCGGCGAGGCCCGTGGCCATCGTCACGTGGCCGGCGAGGATGGTGCCGAAACCGCAGATGCGCTCGCACGAACGGCTGTTCATCTTGTGGGGCATGGCCGACGAACCCACCTGACCCGGACGGAACCCCTCGGTGGCCAGCTCCTGGCCGGCCATGAGGCGGATGGTCGTGGCGAGGCTCGAGGGGCCGGCCACGGCCTGGGCCAGTGCGGTGACCACGTCGAGATCGAGCGAGCGCGGGTAGACCTGGCCGACGCTGCCGAGCACCCGGGCGAAGCCGAGCTCGGCGGCCACCTGCTGCTCGAGCCGGTCGAGCTTGTCGGTGTCGCCCCCGAAGAGGTCGAGCTGGTCCTGCGAGGTGCCCACCGGGCCCTTCAGGCCCCGCAGCGGGTAGCGGCCGAGCAGGTCCTCGATCCGCTCGTAGGCGACGAGCAGCTCCTCGCCGGCGCTGGCGAAGCGCTTGCCCAGCGTCGTGGCCTGAGCGGGCACGTTGTGACTGCGACCCGTGATGACGGTGTCGCGGTGCTCGACGGCTCGGTCGGCCAGGACGACGAGGGCGGCGACCATGCGGTCCCGGACGAGCTCGAGTGAGCGCCGCACCTGCAGCTGCTCGACGTTCTCGGTGAGGTCACGCGAGGTCATGGCCTTGTGGACGTGCTCGTGGCCCGCGAGGGCGGAGAACTCCTCCACCCGGGCCTTCACGTCGTGGCGGGTGACCCGCTCACGGGCGTCGATCGAGGCGAGGTCCACCTGGTCGATCACGCCCTCGTACGCCTCGATCACCCCGTCGGGCACGTCGACGCCGAGGTCGCGCTGGGCCCGCAGGATGGCGACCCAGAGCTGCCGCTCCAGCACCACCTTGTGCGACGGCGACCACAGCGCCGCCACGGGCGCGCTGGCGTACCGGGAGGCCAGGACGTTGGGGATCATCGGGTCATGTTCCATCAAGAACCACCATTCCGCTGCCGACGTGAAACCGGATGGAGGGCCGCTGCGCGAAGCACCAGTTCGAAGCTGCAGAAGACGTCTGCCGCGAATGCGGCAACGAGTTCTGCAGCGAGTGCCTGGTGTACTCGTTCGGGCCCAAGAAGCCACCTTTTTGCATCGCGTGCGCCCTGGCCGCTGCCGGCGTGCGCACCACTGCGGCGAACGCCCCGGCGAAGCCGAAGAAGGAGCTGAAGAAGGAGGTGCGCGCCCGCCGCAAGGCGGCCAAGGAGTCCCAGAAGCACGGCGCCGGCTCGGTGGAGGTGGAGTGGTCGATCACCGCCGACCCGACCGAGGGGCTGACCGAGCAGGACCTGCGCCTGCCCTCGGCGCCCGTGGATGCCGCTCTGCCTCCCCTCCCGCCGGTCGTCGAGGGCACAGGGACCGGCGGGGACGACCGGACGGACGCCGGCCCCGACCATGGGTCGGCTCCCGGCTTCGACGACGCCACGGCCCCTGCGGTGGTGGCCACGTTCTCGCCACCCCCTCCCCCGCCGCCGGCCCCCGCGCCGTCCGACGTGGTGCCCGCCGGCGCTCCACCGGGTGCAGGGGACGAGCCGCCGCAGTTCCTGCTGCGCCAGTCGGAGATCCCCGCGCTGCCCGACGAGCCGCCCGCGCCGCCGCTGCTGCCGCCGCTGCCGCCCCCCGTGTTCGAGCCGGTGGGCGCAGCCGATCCGCGGGCACCGTTGGCGGGTCTCGGCGAGCTGCCCGACCCTGGCCCGATGCTGCCGCCGGAGTCCCTCACCCCGCCGCCGCCGTCGCCCACCATGGCGGCGCCGCCCCTGCTCGCGCCGTCGGGGACGGCCCCGGTCGACCGATCAGCGGCCGACGACCTCACCGCGATCATCCCGGCATCGGCGGCCGACGACCTCGGCGCCATCATCCCCCCACCCCCACCTGCGGCCGGCGACCTGGGCGCGATCGTCGCCCCACCCCCACCCGCGGCCGACGACCTGGGCGCGCCCCCGCCGGCTCCCGCCGCCCTACCCCTCCTCGAGCCCGCGGGCTTCGACACGGTGGCCACCGAGCTGGTCCCCCCCGAACGGCGCCCGCGGCCACGCCCCCAGCGTGACGAGCCGACCTCCGCCGTGGTCCCCCCGCCGCCAGCACCGCCGGCCCCGGCCGTCGACCTTCCCACGGACCGCTCGTCCTCCCCGCCGCTCGTGCCGGAAGCCGACCACGAGCTGGGCCTCGCCGAACCTCCGCCTGCGTTCGCGTCGCCCGCCGACGACCTCGCCGCGGCAATCGACCCGACGCCTTCCCACGTCCCGCCCGTGCCTCCCGCGTCACCGATCACCCCTGCCGCCGGCGACGCGACGGCTCTGCCAGACCCGCCGTCGGTCCCCGTGCCGCCGCCCCCCTTCCGGCCGCCGACACGCGTCGCCCCCAGCCCGGCCGCGGCGGTACCCAGCCCACCGCCTCCTCCGCCTCCGCCGCCGCCTCCCCCGCCGCCGCCCCCGCCGGTCGTGGCTCCAGCCCACGACGGCGAACCCGCCAGGACGCCACCCGAGGAGAACTGGGCCCCGTCGGCCGACCCCTTCGAGGGGCTGCCCCCCATGCCGGGGTTCTCGGGGGACACCTCACCGCTGCCGGAGGCGCCCCTGCCCCCTGCGGCGCCACCGGGCACGCCGGACCCCGAGGTCGCGCCCCACGTCGACGTCGACCAGCTCTTCACCGCCGACACGCCACCGGTCCAACGCGCGCAGGCGTCGATCCCCGACGCCGCCTCGGCGTGGGAGCACGTCAACAGCGGACGCCCGACCCTGCGGGTGCGCGACCTGTTGGCCGGCCCCGAGGAAGGCGCCCCGCCCCCGCCACCACCACCGCCGCCCCCGCCGCCGAAGCGCGCCGAGCCATCGTTCTTCGCCCCGGTCACTCCCGAGCAGCTGGGCGAGGACCCCACGCCGCCCCCGCGCTGAGGCGACCGCCCGGCACCCGGCTCACCCCCCGGCCATCTCCCGGCGGTGATCGGCCAGCTTGGCGGCGAGACCCTCGTCGCTGATGGCCAGCATCTGGACGACCAGCAGGGCGGCGTTCATCGAGCCGTTGACGGCCACGGTGGCCACCGGGATGCCCTTGGGCATCTGAACGGTGGAGTAGAGGGCGTCGACACCGTCGAGGGCTCCGCCCGAAAGCGGCACCCCGACGACCGGCAGCGTGGTCTGAGCGGCCACCGCGCCGGCGAGGTGGGCGGCCATGCCCGCCCCGCAGATGAAGGCGACGTACCCGTTGTCGCGGGCGGTGCTGGCCAGCTCGGCCACCTTGGCGGGGGTGCGGTGGGCGGAGAGCACCCGCACGTCGGCCTCGATGCCGAACTTGGCGAGCGTGTCAGCGGCAGGCGCCATCTTGTCCTTGTCGGACTCCGACCCCATCAGCACGGCGACCTTCATCAGTAGACCCTCCTGGTCAGTGTGGGCGGGAGCTCCCGCCCGTTGATAGCTACTACTGCCCGGCCGCCCGCCGCGCGATGTCCGTCCGCCTCTGCATACCAGGCCACGAGATGCAGTCCACCGCCGCATATGCGGCGTCACGGGCGGCGCCGATGGTCGGACCCGACCCGGTGACCGCCAGCACCCGGCCGCCGGCGGTGACCAGGCGACCCTCGTCGTCGGCGGTGACGCCGGCGCAGAACACCGAGGCGCCGGTGGCTTCCGCCGCGTCCATGCCCTCGATGACGTCGCCGGTGCGGGGCGCCGAGGGGTAGTGCTCGGCGGCGCAAACCACGGTGACGAAGGCATCCTCGACGAAGGTCGGCGTGGCCGTCATCTCGCCGGCGGCGGCCTGGGCCAGCAACTCGACGAGGTCGGACGAGAGCCGCGGCAACACGACCTGGGTCTCGGGGTCGCCGAAGCGGACGTTGTACTCGAGCATCTTCGGCCCATCAGCGGTGAGCACGAGCCCCGCGTAGAGCACGCCTCGGTAGTCGATGCCACGGTCGCGCAGCGCCGCCAGGGTGGGCTCGACTGCCGCGTGCATGACCTCGTCGACCACGTCCGGACCGGCGAAGGGCACCGGGGTGTAGGCGCCCATGCCGCCGGTGTTGGGGCCGGCGTCACCGTCGCCGATGCGCTTGAAGTCCTGCGCCGGCGCCAGGGCCACGGCGCGCCGGCCGTCGCACACGGCGAGGATGGAGAGCTCGGGACCGTCGAGGAACTCTTCGATGACGAGGCGCTGGCCCGCCGCGCCGAAGGCCGAGCCCGAGAGGTAGGCGATGACGGCGTTGCGGGCCTCGTCGAACGACTCGGTGACCACGACACCCTTGCCCGCAGCCAGCCCGTCGGTCTTGACCACGTAGGGCCCGGCCATCGAGCCCAGGAAGTCGAGGGCGGCGCGCTCCTCGTCGGCGGAGAAGGTGCCGTAGGCGGCAGTGGGCACGCCGGCGTCGACGAGCACCTGCTTCATCCATGCCTTCGAGCCCTCGAGCCGGGCCCCGTCGGCACCCGGGCCGAACACGAGCTTGCCCTGGGCCCGTAGGCGATCGGCCATCCCGTCCACCAACGGCGCCTCGGGGCCGATCACGAAGAGATCGGCATCGATCTCCTCGGGCGGTGTGGGCACCGAGCCCGGGATGCCGGGGTTGCCCGGGGTGACCACGACCGACGAGGCGGTCCGGGCCAGCACGTGCGCGAGCGCGTGCTCGCGACCTCCACTCCCGACCACACAGACCTTCATGGACGACCCTCCCGGTGGCTAGGCGGCGAAGTGCAGGAACTGGTCGCGCCCGGGGCCGACGCCCACGAGGCGGATGGGGACCCCGATCTGCTCCTCGAGGAACGCGATGTAGTCGAGGGCGGCCGGGGGCAGCTCGGACCGCTCGGTGACCGCGGTGAGGTCCTGCTGCCACCCGGGCAGCTCCTCGTAGACCGGGGTGCAGTCGTGGAGCACGGACTGGTGGTACGGCAGGTGCTCGTAGCGCACGCCGTCGGCTTCGTAGGCCACGCACACCTTCAGGGTGTCGAGGGTGTCGAGCACGTCGAGCTTGGTGAGGGCCACCTCGGACAGCGAGTTGACCCGCACCGCTTGGCGCAGCATCACCGCGTCGAACCAGCCCGGGCGCCGGCGGCGACCGGTGTTGGTCCCGTACTCGTGGCCGCGATCGACGAGCAGGTCGCCCACCTCGTCGAACAGCTCGGTGACGAAGGGACCCGCGCCCACCCGGGTGATGTACGCCTTGGCGATGCCGATGACCCGGTCGATGTACAGCGGCCCGACGCCGGCGCCGGTGCAGGCGCCGCCCGCCACCGGGTTCGACGACGTGACGTAGGGGTACGTGCCGTGGTCGAGATCCAGGAAGGTGGCCTGCGCGCCTTCGAGCAGCACGTGCTGGCCGGCGTCGAGCGCGTCGTGCACCAGGGTGACGGTGTCGGCGATGTAGGGCTCGAGGCGGGGCAGGCACTCGTCGAGGTAGAGGCTGGCGATCTCGTCGGCGTCCGGGGGAAGGCGGTTGTAGACCTTCGCCAGGAGCGGCGCCTTCTCCTTCAGCACCAGGTCGAGCTTGGCCCGGAAGATCTTGGGGTCGAGCAGGTCCTGGACGCGGATGCCCACCCGGGTGGCCTTGTCGGCGTAGGCCGGGCCGATGCCCCGCTTGGTGGTGCCGAGCTTGTTCTTCCCCAGGTGGCGCTCGGTGATGGCGTCGATCTCCTGGTGGTACGGGAGGATCAGGTGGGCGTTGCCGCTGACCTTCAGGCGGGAGCAGTCCACGCCCTTGCCCTCGAGCATGTCGACCTCGGCCAGGAGCACCACGGGGTCGACCACCACCCCGTTGCCGATCACGGGGGTGATGTGGTCGTAGAGGATCCCACTGGGCACCAGCTGGAGGGCGAAGCTCTGGCCGTCCACCACGATGGTGTGGCCGGCGTTGTGGCCACCCTGGTAGCGGACCACGAGCTGCATCTCTTTGGCGACGAGGTCGGTGAACTTGCCCTTGCCTTCGTCGCCCCACTGGGTGCCGACAACCACGGTTGCGGGCACTGGCGTCTCCGTTCGTTTCTGGGGGCGCTTACGGACCGACTCTAGTCGGTCGCGGGGAAAGGGCCCGCTTCCCCGTTCGGGCCGTGCGACCTAGGCCGAACGTGTCATTCCCGGTGTGACCGGCCGGTTCCCCTCACGGTGACTCACGAGTCGGTCGATGGGGGGACATGCGACTGCGAAGGGACCGCGACGACAACGCGGACCTCTCGGACGAGGAGCACGCCTGGTGGTCGGGCCGGGACCGGCGCAAGGAGGCCGGCGAGCCGCCGGCGGGCATGGGCGAGCGCCGCCAGCACGACACCCTCACCCTCATGACCGCTCCTCCGCCGCCTCCCCCTCCTCCCCCTCCGCCACCTCCCCCGCCACCGGCCCCTCTTCGTGTCCCGGCCCCCGAGGCACCTGCCGCTGCCCGCGCCGACGTCCTCGATGGACCTGCTTCGGCGCCGGCCATCAGCCTGCCCACCCTGGTTCCCGTAGGAGCCTCCGGTGCCGCGGAGTCGCAGGCCGAGCGGGTGGGGTCGACGTCGACGGCGTTCCCGTTCGAGCGCGAGGCGCTGGGGATGACCGGCGCCGAGCCGGTCGAGGACCCGTGGCACCGATCCACCTCCCCGGAGGCGCTGGCCGCCTATCGGGCCCTTGGCATCGACTGGGAGGCCACCTGGGACGAGGTGGTCGAGGTGTTCCGCGACCACGCCGCCCTCTGGCACCCGGACCGCCTGGCGGGCACCGACCCCCTGGTCCAGGCCGAGGGCCAGCGGCGCATGAGCGAGCTCAACCGGGCCTACGCCGAGCTCAAGCGCATGCTCCGCCCGTCCCGGCGGGAGCTCTTCGGCTCCTGACCCGCAGGCCCTGGGCGCTCCACCCACCCCACGGGTGGGAAATGGGACGTTCGGCCCGGGACGTCGACCGTCCCGCCGGGTAGAAGGAGGAGATGTCCTCCGAGATCGAAGTGTTCGCCGACGTCGGATGCCCCTTCACCCATGTCGGGCTCCGCCGCTTCGTGGAGCGCCGCGACGCCGACCCCGCCCTCGCCGAGGTGCGCCTCCGGGTGCGCTCCTGGCCCCTCGAGATCGTGAACGGCGAGCCGTTGGACCCGCAGTTCATCGCCGACGAGGTGGACGAGATCCGCGAGCAGGTCGCCGGCGACCTGTTCCGGTCGTTCGACCCCGAGGCCTTCCCGGCCACCTCGCTGCCCGCCATGGCGCTGGCGGCCGCCGGCTACCGGGTCGACGTCGCCACCGGTGAGGCCGTCAGCCTGGAGCTGCGCGACCTGCTGTTCGAGCAGGGGCGGGACATCGCCGACCCCGCGGTGCTGTCGGAGGTGGCGGAGCGCCACGGCGTGGACTTCGACGTCGACGACCCGCCCGTCGAGCTGGTGGAGGCGGACCACGCCGAGGGCGGGGGCCGCGGCGTCCAGGGCTCCCCTCACTTCTTCACCCCGGCCGGCGCCTTCTTCTGCCCGTCACTCGACATCTCCCGCGACGCCGATGGCCACCTGCGCATCACCGCCGACCCCGTCGGCTTCGAGCAGTTCCTCGACTCCTGCTTCGCCTAGGAGCCGCAGCACCGACGAACCGTGTGGCCAAGCCGCGGCGACGAAGTCCGAGCCAGTGTCACGTGTTCTGCGCCACCATGCCACCGTCGACGCTGAGCACCGAGCCGTTGACGAACGAGGCGCCCGGCAGGACGAGTGACCAGATGGCTTGGGCGACCTCGGCGGGGTCGCCGTAGCGGCCGGCGGGGACCCGTCGGCGGGCGAACTTGGCCTTGGCCTCGTCGGGGATGATCGACGTCATCCCGGTGTGGATCGGGCCCGGGCACACCGCGTTGACGGTGACGCCGCTGCGGCCGAGCTCGACCGCCAGCGCCTTGGTCAGGCCCACGACGCCATGCTTCGAGGCGGTGTAGGCGGACAGGTAGGCGGTGGCGCCGAGCGCCTCGCTGGAGGCGATGTTGACCACCCGCCCGTCGCCGTTGCGCCGCAGGTCATCGACGCAGGCCCGGACGGTGCAAGCCATGCCGGTGAGGTTCACGGCGAGGGTCCGGTCCCACGACGCCTCGAAGTCGGGGCCGTCGATCGCCGCCGGCAGGGACACGCCGGCGCAGTTCACGAGGATGTCGACCGGCCCGAGCGCCGCCCGCACCTCGGCCAGTACGGCGTCCACCCGGTCGCCGTCGGTCACGTCGCACGCCCACGCCCGCCCCCCGGCCGGCGCCTCCGGCTCGTCCCGGTCCAGTGCAGCCACGAGCGCGCCGTCCTCGGCGAGCAGCGCCGCGGTCGCCCTTCCGATCCCCGAGGCGGCGCCGGTCACCACCGCCACCCGCCCTCGAACGGACCGTCGGTCAGCCACGGGGTCGCGCCTCGTCGATCATCGCCGGAACGCTAACCGGACGGCCGAGTCACCGACTCGGGGCACCCCTCAGCCGGGCGGGTCGATGTCCACCGGGGCCCCGAAGTCGTAGAACTCGGTGGTCGTTCGCAGGTCCCCCGGGCCCGTCTCGTTCGCCTCCCACTGGGACACGACCTCGATGCGACGGATGAGACCGTCCCCCAACCAGACGTCGAGCGTCTCTGCCTCCTCGGGGTACTCCAGCTCGAACCACGCCAGCTGCCCAGGGGTCAGCCGGCCCAGCGCGCTCCGAGAGGGTTCGTCGAGCTCGATCCGATAGTGGGTTGCCGATTGCCCCCGCACCTCCTCCTCGCCGATCGCGACCACCGAGTCGCTGCGGAGCGCGGCCAGGACAACCGCCTCGGACGACGACCCGAACGGCGCCAGACGGCCGGTGGGTGACAACGTCGAGGGCGTCGGATCGTCGCCCTCCCAGATCTGGTCGCCCACCACGGTGAAGGACTGCGATCGGCCGTCGCCGCGCACCTGGATGTCCGCTCCGTCGACCTCGAGATCCGACGAGCGCACCGCGCCGTTCTCCTCCACCACAAGGCGACCGCGGAACCTGGTCGCGTCACCGGTGGCCCGGGCCGCCCGGGTGACGAGCTCGGCGGCGCTGGCGGGATCGACCGTCCCCGACCGCCCGAGCGCCACCGCGGCCACGACCACGACGAGCACGACCGCGGCCGCCAGGGCGGCCAAGCGTCGCGGGTGCACGATGCGTCGGCGGGAGGAGTGCGCCGCGGGCCTCGGGGTCGCGGTTGCGGTAGCCGTCGAGGTCGCGGCATCGGCGTCGTACGCCATGGCTCGCGCGTGGATCGCCGCATACCGGTCCGAGGCGGGGGGCGGCGGCGACTCGTGGCAGACCGGGTCGAGGGCCACCAGGTCGTGCCAGAGCTCTGCGTCATCAGTCATCGGCCACCGCCTCTCGCTGTGGTTCGTCAGTCGGGACCGCCGATCGAGGCGTGCCCTCCGAGTCGTCCGCCTCGGCCAGGAGCGCCGCCAGGCGACCCCGGGCCTTGTGCAGACGGCCCGAGGCGGCGTTCGGCGTGCAGCCGAGGAGGGCGGCGATGTCGGTGACCGACAGGCCGTCCCAGGCCCGCAGGATGAGCAGCTCGCGGTCGTCGCCCGAAAGGGACGAGAGCGCGCCAGCCAGGCGCCGGCCGACAGCATCGACGACCACCGCCGCCGGATCCGCCACGGTCGGACCGGGCTCACCCGCCAGTCGGAGGTCGAGCCGACTCCTGCGGTCGTCGCTCCGGCGCCGGTTGGCCAGGACCAGGCGCGCCGTGCCGAACAGCCACAGGCGGGCGTCGGGTGCGGGTGGGACACCGGCGCGTCGACGCCACGCCACCGCGAAGGTCTCGGCGGTGACGTCGTCGGCCTCGTGTCCGGACGCACAGCGCCGGCGGGCGAAGCGCCAGACGTCGGCGAAGTGCTCCCGGAAGAGGTCGTGGAAGGCCGCTTCATCCATGTCCGCGCCCCGGTGTGCTCGCTCCCACGCTTGCCATCACCGTCCACGTGTCCGGGACGACCCGGATCTTTCCGCGGTAGCGCGCGCCAGGGAGAACGAACGTCGCCCGCGGGGCGACGGCGGCAGTCAGAGCGTGGCGAGGGCGCCGGCGAGGAGGTCGACGGCGAGGTCGGCTTGCTCGGGGGTGACCACGAGGGGCGGGGCCAGGCGGACCGCGGCCGGGCCACAGGTGAGCACGAGGAGGCCGGCCCGGAAGCACGCCTGCTCGAGTGCCTCGGCGGCGTCGTGGTCGGGCAGCTCGATGCCGATCATGAGGCCTCGTCCCCGCACGTCGACGACGGTGTCGGGATGGTCGGCCCGCACGGTCCGCAGCCGCTCCATGATCTGGGCGCCCCCCTTGGCGGCATGCTCTGCGAGGCCCCCCTCGACGAGGTCGAGGGTGGCGAGCGCGGCGGCGCAGGCGACGGCGTTGCCGCCGAAGGTGGAGCCGTGGCGGCCGGCGCCCCAGGTGAAGAGATCGGCCCGGCCCACGACCGCAGCGAGGGGGAGACCCGAGGCCAGGCCCTTGCCGGTGAGCAGCACGTCGGGGGCCACGTCGTCCTGCTCGATGGTCCACATGGTGCCGGTGCGGCCCACCCCCGACTGCACCTCGTCGGCCACGAGCACGATGCCGTGGCGGTCGCACACGTCGCGCAGCTCGGCCAGCCATCCGGGCGGCGGGACGAGGTAGCCGCCCTCGCCCTGGAGGGGCTCGACCACGATGGCGGCGACGTCCTCGGGCACGGTGAGGTGCCGGAAGATCACGTCCTCGATGTAGCCCGATACGCCGTAGGGGGCGTGGTAGACGCCGGCCTGGAGCGGGCCGAAGCCGCCGCGGTAGTGCGCCTTGCTGGCGGTCAGCGAGAGGCTGCCCAGCGAGCGGCCGTGGAAGGCGCCGAGGAAGGCGATGACGTTCGGCCGGCCGGTGGCCGCGCGGGCCAGCTTGATGGCGCCCTCGACCGCCTCGGTGCCGGAGTTGGCGAGGAACACCCGACTCGCGCCGTCCCACGGAGCGGAGGCGGCGAGGCGCTCGCACACCTCGGTGTAGCCGGGCATGGCCCAGTCGCTGCCGCAGTAGTGGATGAGGTCGCGGGCCTGGCGCTCGATGGCCTCGACCACCGCCGGGTGGCAGTGGCCCGTGGCGGTGACCGCGATGCCGGCGTTGAAGTCGAGGAAGCGGTTGCCGTCGACGTCCTCGATGGTGCAGCCGGCGCCGCGAGCGGGCACGAGGTCGTAGACGCGCGCCATCGACGGGCTGGCGACGGCGGCGTCGCGGGCGATCCACTCGCGGGCCTTGGGGCCAGGCAGGTCGGTGGTCAGGTGCGGCACCGAGGCGGTGGCGAGGTCGTCGGTCATGTGGGGCTCCCCCCGAGGTGTGCGTTCACGGCCGCCGACGGCGATCCGGATCCTGCGTCGCTGCGTGGCGGCCGTGCCGCCGGCGGTTCAGCCCAGCTGCTCGTGCAGGAACCCGACCACCTGCGGCCAGATCTGCTCGGCGAGCTCGGCGTCGAGGGTGCCGAGCGCGTTGTGCGGGCCCATGAACGCGTGACCGGTCCCCGGGTGCACCGTGAGCTGCACGTCCTTGCCGAGGCCCTGCAGCTTGGCCTCGAGCGCGTGGGCGCCCTCGGGTCCGAAGAAGTCGTCGGTCTCGGCCATGTGGCCCCGCACCACCGCGGTGAGCCCGGACCAGTCGGGCTCGCCGTCGCCGGACGGATAGCCGTAGAACGGCACTGCCGCCTTCACCTTGTCGCCTCGGTTGGCGGCGATCAGGAAGGTGAGCATGCCGCCCATGCAGAAGCCGACCACGCCGACACCGTCGCCGGTGGTCGCGTCGTGGGCGACCAGGTAGTCGACGGCGCCGCTCATGTCCTTGCCGGCCCGGTCGGCGGGCATGGCGTTCATGAGGGCGGCGGCCTTGTCCATCTCCTGGTGCTCGGGGTCGGCCAGCTCGCCGCGGTAGAGATCGGGGGCGAGGGCGACGAAGCCCTCGCCGGCGAGGCGGTCGCAGACGTCCTTGAGGCTCTGGCTCACACCCCACCACTCCTGGATGACGAGCAGCCCCGGACCGGTGCCGCCCTCGGGGAGGGCCAGGTAGCCGGACGCGGTGTTGCCGTTGGATGCGAATTCGACGGTCTGGGCCATGGCCAGACCCTACCGAGCGGGCCGCCCCCCTGCCGTCGGCCGGGCACTGTCAGATCCGCGTCAGACCGTCGGTTCTCCGGGTCGGTCCACAGGGCCGCCGAGGAGCGGGTCGTCCGTGCCCGAGCGACTCGACGGGGCGTCCAGCAGCGGGGCGTACGTGTCGGGGCGACGGGTGGTGAGGAAGGGGAAGAGGGTGAGCCAGTCGCCCCGCTGGTCGAGGTCGAGGTCGGCCACGAGGACCGCGGGCTCGTCCCGGGGCGCCTGGACGAGCACCCGGCCGTACGGGTCGCTGATGAACGACGACCCGTAGAAGGTCAGCGGCGGTTCGTCGCCGATGCGGTTGACCGCGACCATGAAGGTGCCGTTGGCGATGCCGTTGCCGACGATCACCTGCTGCCACAGGGGCTGGGTGTCGAAGCCGGGGTGGTCGGGCTCGGAGCCGATGGCAGTCGGGTAGACGATGACCTCGGCGCCGGCCAGCGAGTACGCCCGGGCCAGCTCGGGGAACCACTGGTCCCAGCAGGTGGGGAACCCGAAGCGCGCCTCGCCCAGGCCGACCACGGGGTAGCCGCCGTCACCCGGCCGGAAGTACCGGTCCTCGTAGTAGCCCGCGGTGACGGGGATGTGGAGCTTGCGGGTGCGAGCGGCGAGAGCGCCGTCGGGGGTGACCACGATGGCGGTGTTGTAGGCGAGGCCGTCGGTGCCGGTCTCGTGGGGCCCCGGCCGCTCGTAGAGCGAGGCGTGGACGGCGACGCCGGTCTCGGCGGCGAGGGTGGCGGCCAGCTCGTAGGTGGGGCCGCCGGGCAGGTCCTCGGGCTCGGCGCCGACCGCGGCGGGACCGTCGGCGGTGATGGCGAAGTACGGCGAGAGGGTCAGCTCCTGGAGGCAGACCAGCTCGGCGCCCTCGCCGGCGGCCATGCGCACGCCCTCGGCCAGCGCGGCCCGATGCTCGTCCGGATCGGGGTGCCAGCGATGCTGGACCGCGCCGATGCGGAACGGCGGCCGGGTCGGGGCATCGACCCGCGCCGGCGAGTCGGGCACCCCGTCGGCGACGAGCAGGCGAACGGTCTCGCTCATCGTCCGGCTGTCCTCTGGCGGTGTTCACTCCCGCACCCTCGGTTCTGGCACCGGATCTCGGTGCCAGGGCACCGAAATCCGGTGCCGGTTCGGAGGAGGTCGATGCTCACGGCGCCACCGCCGGCACCTGCTGGGTGATGCAGTGCACGCCGCCGCCCCCGAAGGCCAGGACCGAGCCGGGCACGCCCACCACCTCGTGGCTGGGGAGCACCGACTGGACCGCGTCGAGGGCCTTGTCGAGGTCGCTGCCCGCGGTCACCGGGACGATGGCGGCGCCGTTGGCCAGGTAGAAGTTGGTGGGCGGCACCACGACGGTCTCGCCCCCGATCTCCGCGTAGGGCAGCACGTCGATGGTGCGCACCTCGTAGCCGGCGGCCTCGAGCACCTCGAGGTTGCGGTGCAGGCGGCCGTAGTTCGGGTTGGTGCGGTCCGCCGTGGTCTGGGCCACGACCACGTTCGGCCCGATGCTGGCGGCGACGTTGTCGACGTGGCCGTCCGTGTCGTCGTCCTCGACCAGCCCGAACGGCAGCCAGACGACGTGGTCGACGCCCAGCCACGTCTCGAGCTCGGCCTCGAGGTGGCCCTTCGACAGGTCGGGGTTGCGGTTGGGGTGGAGCAGGCACTGCTCGGTGGTGATCACGCCGCCGGCGCCGTCGACGCAGACCGAGCCGCCCTCGAGGACCAGGTGGTCCGCGTCGTAGCGCTCGATGCCGAGGTGGGCGCACATGCGCTCGGCGAAGCGGGCGTCCTCGTCGTACGGAGTGAACTTCTCGCCCCAGGCGTTGAAGGCGAAGTCGACACCGGCCCGCCGGCCGGTGCCGTCGGTGACCACGAGGGCGCCGATGTCACGCGCCCACGAGTCGTCGAGGCCCCACTCGACCACCTCGATGTCGTAGCTGCCGGCCTCGCAGGCCGCGCTGGCCTCCTCGCCGTCCCCGGGGCGGGCGACGAGGAGCACCGGCTCGTAGCGGGAGATGGTGCGGGCGATCTCGGCGTAGTCGTCCTTGGCGGCGGCGAACTGCTCGCCCCACATCGACGCACGGGCGGGCCACGCCATGACGCAGCGCTCGTGCGGCGCCCACTCGGGCGGCATGGTCAACCCGTCGGTATGGGGCGTCGAGGCGCCCGGCTCTCCCTCACCAAAGATCACGCCGCCATCTTGCTACGCCGCCGGCGTCACGCCGTCGTCGCCGGAGAGGATCGGATCCCGGCTGGTCCGATCCACGGCCGTGGGAGAGCGGCGCCGGATGGCGCGACGCGTAGCGTCGGCGGTGTGAGCACCGCACTCGACGCCACCACCGCCCGGCGGATGTGGGCGGTGGGCGAGCCCGTCCACGCCCTCGGCTACTTCGCCCCCGAGTCGCGGGCGGCGTGGGAGGACGCCGGGCTGCGCGGCTTCTGGCGGGGCTACTTCGCCACCCGGGCGGCGCCGCTCGGGCCGGCGAGCGCCCCCGTCGTCACCGCCGCCTTCTACAACTTCGCGCCGTCGTTCGTGGCCCGCTCCATCCCCGAGGTCTGGACGATGGCGTCGCCGACCGACGCCTGGGCGGCCCGCCTCGTCGGCATGGATGCTGCGCTCCGGGCGACGCTCGACGACCCGTCGGTGCTCGACGGTGCCGAGGTGGCAGAGGCCGCCGACCTGGCCCGCCGGGCGGCCGAGGCCTCCCCCGCCGCCGGCCGCACGTTCTTCGCCGCCCACCTCGACCTCGACTGGCCGGCGGCACCCCATCTCGTCCTCTGGCAGGCCCTCACCCTGCTTCGGGAGTACCGCGGCGACGGCCACAACGCCGCCCTGCTGGCCGCCAACGTCGACGGCTGCCAGTGCCACGTGCTCGCCGCCGCCTGCGCCGGCCCGCCACGGGAGATGCTCCAGGTGGCGCGGGGCTGGACCGACGACGAGTGGGACTCGGCCGCCGCCGGTCTCACCGACCGGGGCCTGCTCGTCCCCGGCCGCCCCGACGAGGCCACCGAGGCCGGCCGGGCACTCCGTGACTCGATCGAGCTCTGCACCGACCAGACCGACCTCGCGCCCTGGCGGTCCATCGGCGCCGACGCCACCGAGCGCCTGCACGCCCTGTTGCGTCCGCTGGCCAAGGCCGTGGCCGAGAGCGGCGTCCTGCCCGGCGTCAACCCCATCGGCATCCGCTGGTAGCCCCCCTCCTCTCGTTCTGGTCCCTCGCCTGCAACACCAGGGGGCTGTCGCGCAATGGGACCAGAACGCATAGCCATGCTCGGACCTGCGCGACGATGCATTCCCACCAGGGGAAACGCTCGGCCGCGCTGGCCGTATGCAGGCGCCGCTGGAAAGATCGACGCTCCCCCAGCGTCGCCAACTCGCTACCAGAACGAGTGGGGTCAGGAGGGAGCGGGTGGTGAGCCGGCGGCGGCCTCGGCTCGTGCGGCGCGACCTGCAGCGCGGCGCTCGCGGAGACGGGCGCCGCGACTCCACTCCATGGGGTCGAAGTCGGGCGGGTCGGGCGGGATGGTGCCGGGCTCGACGAGGGCCTGGCCCAGGACCATCTCGATGAGCAGCGGCCGGTCGAGGATCTCGCCGGCGCAGTTCACGCCGCCCACCATCGTCCCGGCGATGCCGTGGCCCGACGCGGTGTTGGCGCCGACCACCCACAGCCCGTCGATCTCGGTGCGGTGCTGGGGCCGGCGGTCACCGCTCTGCTCGGGCGAGTGGACGTAGCCGTAGCTCGTCCCACCGGTGGAGTGCGTGTAGCGCTCCTGGCTGAGCGGCGTGGCCGTCTCGACGTGGACGATGTGGTCGCGGAACGGCCCGAGCACCTGCTCGGCCGCGGTCAGGAGGTGCTCGGTGAGCGCCTCCTTGCGGGCCCGGTAGGCCTTGCTGCGGCGGTAGGAGCCGCCGTCGGCGGGCCCGGCGTCGACCCCCCAGTACCCGTAGCCGGCCGGCGCCAGCGTCATGACCTGGAAGTTGGTGTGCCCGGGCGGGCACAGGTGCTCGTTGCCGGGATCCTTGCGCGACGCCATGGCCACATAGGCGAAGAGCTCGTCGTCGGCCATCCCGTCGCCGGCGTAGAGCCGGTCGTACAGCCCCTCGACGTCGTCGTTGGAGAACACGAAGTAGTTGGTGTTCGGCCCGGGCAGGTCGATGTCGACCACGACGTACACACAGACGAGCCCGACGGTCATCGTGGCGTGCTCGACCCAGTCGAGGGTGGCGGGATCCCACTGGGACCGGTCGACCAGGCCTTGGACGGTTCGGGCGTAGTCAGCGTTCGAGATCACGAGGGGCGCACCGACGCGGGTGCCGTCGTCCAGCACGACCCCCTCGGCCACCTTGTCGCGCACGACGATCTCGCGCACGGGCGTGAGGGTCCGCACCTCGCCGCCGTGGGCCTCGATCACCTGGATGAGACGGGCGGGCAGCACCTGACCGCCGCCCTCGGGGTAGTAGGCGCCCCGCATGTAGTGGTCGATGATGCTGGCGTGCATCGCGGTGGCGGTCTGGCTCGGGCCGCCCCCGTAGAGGCCGGACCAGTGGTCGAGCACCGCCGCCGCACTCGGCGAGAGCTCGCACTCGGCGAACAGCTCGGACAGCGGCCGGAAGGCCCACCGGTCGAATGTCGGCGTCTCGACGCCGGGGATCAGCCGGCTGCGGCTCTCCTCGGCGACGTCTCGCAGCGTGCGCAGACACCGCTCGAGGCCGGCCTGGTCGTCGGGGAAGGCGCCCGTGAGACGGCGGCCATACTCGTCCCAGTCGGCGGGAACCCGCAGCTCGACCCCGGGGAAGCGCAGGGTGTCGAAGCCGTCGGGGTCGAGGGGGCGGAACTCGATGCGATCACCGACGCCGAGCGCACCGAAGATGCTCGGGAACAGGCCCCCGGGCCCACAGTCACCGATGTAGTGGATGCCGACGTCGAACTCGTACTCGGCCCCCTGGTGGTGCCGGCGGAAGACCTGGGCGTTGCCGCCGGCGAGGTCATGGCGCTCGACCACGAGCACCCTCCGCCCGGCGGCGGCGAGGCTCGCGCCGGCGGTCAGCCCGCCCGGGCCCGAACCGACGACCACGACGTCCCACTGCTCATCCCACGGCTCGTCCACGCGCGCCCTCCCGTCCCCGGAACGCCCCGAACGCTAACCCGTGGCGAACGGGCTCCCGATCGCCGCTCTCTGGCACCGGGCTCCGGCACCAGGACGAATCGATGTCGCTGCCCGGACGAGCGTGGTCGGGAGTAGGACGGACGGCCCGCCGCCGGAGCGGCGAGACTGGTGGGGTGGACGCTCCCCGATGGTTTCCCCTCAAGCACCGGGACGACCCGGCGGTCCAGCGGGACCTGAACTGGGGGCGCGGCGGCGCCGGCGAACACCTGCCCACCGGCCTCGAGGTGCAGTGGCTGGGGACGGCCGGGTTCCGCCTGACCTACGAGGGCACGACGATCCTGATCGACCCGTACGTCTCGCGAGCGCCGCTCGGTGCGGTCGCCCGCCAGCGCCGACCACTGCACGCCGACGCCGGCCTCGTGGCCGACCTGCTCCCCGCTGCCGACGCGGTCCTGCTCGGCCACACCCACTTCGACCACGCCATCGACGCCGCCGCCGTTGCCGCCGCCCACGACTGCCCGGTCTACGGCTCGTCGTCCGCACGGCACCTGCTGGCCCTCCACGGGCGCCCCGAGCTCGCCGTCGCGGTCGAGCCGCACCAGCCCTACGCCATCGGCCCCTTCACGGTCCGCTTCACCCCGAGCCGCCACTCGAAGCTGCTCTTCGGTCTGGCCGTGCCGAGCGACGGCGAGCTGACCTGCGACTCGCTCGACCACCTCGGCGCCGGCGCCTACCGCTGCGGGCAGGTGTGGGGTATCGCCATCGAGGTCGCCGGCACGACCATCTACCACCAGGGCAGCGCCGACCTCGTCGACGACGAGATCCGTGACCGCGACGTCGACGTCTTCCTGTGCGGCATCGCCGGTCGCGTCTACACGGACCGCTTCGTCGAGCGGGTCCTCGGGCGGCTCTCCCCCAAGGTGATCGTCGCCCACCACCACGACGACTTCTTCCGGCCCTTGGCGTCCGACGCCGACGCCATGGGCTTCTCGTTCAACGTGAACCTCGGTGGCTTCGTCACCGACGTGGCCAAGGTGGCGCCCGGCACCCCGGTGCGCGTCCTCGACCCGCTCCAGGCCGTCGCCGGCGCCTGAGCCCCGCCGTCGCCCCTACCTGCGGCGAACTGGCACCGGCTTTCGGTGCCCTGGCACCGAAATCCGGTGCCAGAACGGGAGGAGGGGCGGGGTCAGCGATCGAGGGCGGCCCGCCAGAGGGACTGGAACTGGGCCACGCCGGCCTCGTGGCGGGGGCTGAGCACGCCGGTGTCGTACACGCCGGCGTCGAGGTTGCGCTGGACCTCCTCGCACATCGCCTTGTCCTCGTCCATGAGCAGCATCGAGAGGCGCTCGGACTCCTTGGCGCCCGCGCTGCCCGGCTCGCAGAACCAGTACGTGTAGACGATGGTCGTGCGGTCCGGGCCGTTCGGGAGGATGCGCTCGACGTTCATGCCGTCCGGGTACAGGTTGAGGGCGAGGTTCGGCCAGCGGAACAGCCAGCGGCCGGCGCTGAGGGTGCCGGTCCGAGTGTTCGACGAGTGGATGCAGTAGCGATCGCCCTCGCGCACCTCGACCCGGTACGTCGCCATGTCGAGCTCCCGGTTCAGCTCGGGGTGCAGGAAGGGGACGTGGTAGCCCTCGAGGTAGTTGTCGCAGTAGGTCTTCCAGTTGCAGGCCAGGTCGTGGACCACCTCGTGGCTGAAGCGGTAATCGGCGACGGGGAAGCCGTCGGCCTCCGCCGCGAACCCGCCGAGGTCGTCCAGAAGCACCGGCGCGTCGAGCGAGAGGTTCACCCAGACGAGCCCGCACCACTCCCCCACCTGCACCGGGTGGAGGCCCCACTCGTCAGGGTCGAGGGCCTCGTCGCCGAAGTCCCGCGCCCGGCGCAGCGAGCCGTCGAGCTCGTAGCTCCACCCGTGGTAGCCGCAGACCAGCCCACCCTTGCACGGGTGGCTCCCGTCCTTGGCGACCTGCGCCGCCCGGTGACGGCACACGTTGTGGAACCCCCGCAGCCCGCCGTCGAGGTCGCGCACCACGACGATCGGGTAGCCGGCGATGGCCTTGGCCACGCTCGTCCCGGGGCCCGGCGCCTCGTCGGCCCGGGCGAACACCAGCCACTCCCGCCCGAACACCGCCCGCCGCTCGGCGGCGTAGACCTCGGGGTCCCGGTACGCCGACGCCGGCAGGGTCTCCATCCCCGCCGACGCTACCCGCGGCCGCGAGCGCGCGAACTCGAGGCAAGAGCCCGCAGATTCCGGGGGGCTCTTGCCTCGAGAAGCTGGCCGGCGGCGCGCCGGCGTCAGCGCAGGACGAGGGCGCCGGCGAGGGGGTGGCCCTCGTCGTCGGTGCCGCCGTCCTCGGCGTCGACCACCACGGTGTCGCCCTCGGCGTACTTGCCGTCGAGCAGCGCCACCGCGAGACGATCGCCGATCTCGCGCTGGATGACCCGCTTGAGGGGCCGGGCGCCGTAGGCGGGGTCGAAGCCCTCGCTGGCTATGAGCGCCTCCGCGGCCGGGGTGACCTCGAGCCCGATGCGGCGGGCCTCGAGGCGGCGCTTCAGCACGTCGAGCTGGATGCGCACGATCTCGGTGAGATCCTCCTGGGTGAGGCTCCGGAAGCGGATGATGTCGTCGACCCGGTTGATGAACTCCGGCTTGAAGAAGTCGGCGGGATCACCGGGCAGGTTCGACGTCATGATCAGCACCGCGTTGGTGAAGTCGACGGTGCGGCCCTGGCCGTCGGTGAGGCGGCCGTCGTCGAGCACCTGGAGCAGCACGTTGAACACGTCGGGGTGGGCCTTCTCGATCTCGTCGAGCAGCACGACGGAGTAGGGGCGCCGGCGCACGGCCTCGGTGAGCTGGCCGCCCTCGTCGTAGCCCACGTAGCCCGGGGGCGCGCCGATCAGGCGGCTGACCGTGTGCTTCTCCTGGTACTCGCCCATGTCGATGCGGACCATGGCCCGCTCGTCGTCGAAGAGGAAGTCGGCCAGCGACCGGGCCAGCTCGGTCTTGCCCACGCCGGTGGGGCCGAGGAACAGGAACGAGCCGATGGGCCGGTTGGGGTCGGACAGGCCGGCCCGGCTGCGGCGGATGGCGTTGGCCACCGCGGTGACCGCCGCGTCCTGGCCGATGACCCGCTCGTGCAGCACCGACTCGAGGCGCAGCAGCTTGGCCATCTCGCCCTCCATGAGGCGCGAGACGGGGACGCCGGTCCACTTGGCCACGACCTCGGCGACGTCCTCCTCGTCGACCTCCTCCTTCAGCATCTTCTGGGTGGCCTGGAGCTCGTCGAGGTGGGCGGTGGCCTCGGCCACGCGGTGCTCGAGCTCGGGGATCTGGCCGTAGCGGATCTCGGCCGCCTTCTCCAGGTCGGTCTCGCGCTCGGACAGCTCGCGCAGGGCCTCGAGCTGTTCCTTCTGCTCCCGGATGGCCGCGATGGCGTCCTTCTCGGACTGCCAGTGGGCGACCATCGACGACTTCTGCTCGGTGAGGTTGGCGAGCTCCTCCTCCAGTGACGCCAGACGGTCCTTCGAGGCGGCGTCGGTCTCCTTGGCCAGCGCCACCCGCTCGATCTCGAGCTGGCGGATGCGGCGCTCCACCACGTCGATCTCGGTGGGCATCGAGTCGATCTCGATGCGCAGCTTGGAGGCGGCCTCGTCCACGAGGTCGATGGCCTTGTCGGGCATGAAGCGGCCCGTGAGGTAGCGGTCGGACAGGACCGCGGCGGCCACGAGGGCCGCGTCCTGGATGCGGACACCGTGGTGCACCTCGTAGCGCTCCTTCAGGCCGCGCAGGATGGCGATGGTGTCCTCGACCGAGGGCTCGCCCACGAAGACCTGCTGGAAGCGGCGCTCGAGGGCGGCGTCCTTCTCGATGTGCTTGCGGAACTCGTCGAGGGTGGTGGCGCCGATCATGCGCAGCTCGCCCCGGGCGAGCATGGGCTTGATCATGTTGCCGGCGTCCATGGCGCCCTCGGCGGCGCCCGCGCCCACGATGGTGTGGAGCTCGTCGATGAAGGTGATGACCTCGCCCTCGCTGTCGGTGATCTCCTTCAGCACGGCCTTGAGGCGGTCCTCGAACTCACCGCGGTACTTGGCGCCGGCGACCATGCTCGACAGGTCGAGGCTGATGAGGCGCTTGTTCTTCAGGCCCTCGGGCACGTCGCCCTCGACGATGCGGCGGGCCAGGCCCTCGACGATCGCGGTCTTGCCGACGCCGGGCTCGCCGATGAGGACCGGGTTGTTCTTGGTGCGGCGCGACAGCACCTGGATGGTGCGGCGGATCTCGTCGTCGCGGCCGATGACCGGGTCGAGCTTGCCGGCGCGGGCGGCCTCGGTGAGGTCGCGGCCGTACTTCTCGAGCGCCTGGTACTGCTCCTCGGGGTTCTGGCTGGTGACCCGGTGGCTGCCGCGGACCTCGCGCAGGGCGGCGAGCAGCTCGTCGCGGGCGACGCCGACCTTGTCGGCCATGGCCAGCAGCAGGTGCTCGGTCGACAGGTACTCGTCGGTGAGCTCGGTGCGGGCGGCGTCGGCCTGGTCCATCAGGTCGGTCAGCGCCTTGGCCATGCGGGACTCGCCGCCGTAGGCGCTGGGGAGCTTGGCGATGGCGTTCTCGGCCTCGTTGCGCAGCGAGACCGGGTTCTTGCCCACCTTCTGCAGGATGGGGAGGACCACGCTCTCGGCCTGGCCCAGCAGGGCCACGAGGAGGTGGTCGGGGGTGACCTCGGGATTGCTGTGCTGGCGGGCCGAGTCGACGGCGGCCTGGAAGGCTTCCTGGGTCTTCAGGGTCCAGCGGTTCGGGTCAAGAGCCATGGCACCAGTCTACCGGGACAGGCAGAAAACTTGACAGAGGCATTGTCAACTTTGTGTCGGATCCTTCGTCCGGGAGCCGGGACGAGGCAGGGCCGCCGCCACGGCGATGCACCCGCCGCCCACGAGGGTGAGGAAGAGGCCAGCGCCGAGGTCCGGCCGCGGGCTCGGGAACGAGGCGTAGAGGCGCAGGAACAACAGCACCAGGACGATGGGGACGGCACCCAGGAGTGCGAGCAGCGGCCGAGGGAGGCCGGTGCCGAGGATCGGGCCCACGACCACAACGACGACGGGCAGGAGGAACCAGCCCATGTCGGGTCCCGAGGCGGTGGACGCCTTGTCGAGCAGCCTCGTCACCGACAGGTCGAAGGCGTTGACCGAGTCGACCACGGAGAACCACGGCAGCACCGCCCCCACGACGACGAGCGCGGCACCGACGACGGGCAGCCACACCGCCACACGGTCGGCCCTGCCCACGCGGACGCCCGCCGGTGCCTGCGGCGACGACACGGGCTCGGCGTCCGGCACCGGGCCCGCCGTCGGCACAGTGCCCGGGGTCGAGGCGAGGAGGGGCGCCGCGACGGGCACAGGCGGCTCCGCCGACAGGGGCATCAGGGTGCGGCCGTCCACCCACCGCACCCAGTCGTTGCTGCAGCGCACCTGTGCCCAGGCGCCGGCCTTCGAGACGACCTGGACGGGCAGGCCGGGGTCGAGGCGTCCGTCGGCGGGGAGGCCCGGGTCGGGCGCAGGCCAGGTCCTCGTCCCCTGCGGTGGCACCGTGTGGGTCGGCGAGAACGCCCCGCTCAGCACACCGCCGAGCGTAGGCCACCCTTCTCTCGCGGCGTCCCATCAGCATCGCCGTGCTAGAACACGCGCCAAGGTGGACCACGTGGTTGCACCCAGGGAGACGACGATGCGCACATCCATCCTCACGACTCGAAACCTGGCCGGGGTTCTGCTCGCCGCGTCGCTCGTCCTCGGGGCGACGGCTGTCAGCCCCGCCGGAGCCATCCCGGGCCAGAGTGGCCAGAGTGGCCAGAGCGGCGAGGCAGCCGCTCCGGAAGCTGCGCCGGTCCCACGGGCGGACTACAAGTTCAAAGGCAACCGCAACAGCTCGGTGGCCGGCGCCCCCGCGCTCTTCAACGTCGGTCCCGGCGCCAACACCTTCGCCACCGAGAACGTCGACGGTGTGAACCGCACCGTGCTGCGGTTCCCCCAAGCCAACGGTGTCGAGCTCCGCAACGCCACGAGCGTCATCCCGCGCGACCGCTACACGATCGTGATGAAGTTCCGCCTCGACGACGTCTCCGGGTACCGGCGCCTCATCAACTACGTCCGCTCGGGGTCGTTGGCGGACGACGGCCTCTACAACCTGGCCGGCAGCGTCGTGCTCCTGCCGAACGTGTTCTCGGCGCCGGCACCCATCGACCCTGACGAGTACGTGAACCTGGTGCTGACCCGCTCGCAGCAGGGGCGCCTGCGGGCGTACGTCGATCAGGTCCAGGTGTTCGACTTCGTCGCCAACGTCGGCGACCCCGACGGCGTCATCAGCGCGCAGAACATCCTGCGCTTCTTCCGCGACAACGCCGACCGCCAGGAGTCCTCTGGCGCGGTGAGCCGCATCCGCCTCTACGACAAGGCCATGACCTTCGAGCAGGTCGTCGCCCTCGGCACCTGAATCGGCGACCGTCGGCGTCTCGGCCTCTTCGCTCCGTCAGGGGTTGGCGGGCAGGTTGTCGATCGCCGTGCCCACGGCCTCGACGAGCAGGTCGAGGCCACCCTCGGGCTTGTCGTCGCCGGTGATGTTGAAGGTGAGCACGACGCCGCCGGAGCGGACGGTCATGGTGTCGCTGTAGCCCTCGGCACCGAAGGAGTCGAGGAGGAAGAACGCCTCGTCGCCCACGCCCGACGTCGAGTCGGAGCCCTGGATGGGGCTGGAGGGTCGCAGGAGCTCGTAGGTGCGGTTGGCGTCGCCGCCGATGGCCGGCACCGACAGGACGCTGAGGGTCAGCGCCTCCTCGCCGGCCTTGGTCTGCCAGGTGCACGCCCCGACATCACCGACTGCGGGCACCTCGGACGGCTCGCCGCTCCCGGGTGACGTCCCCGTGTCCAGGGGCCGGCCCTGGTCGAAGCCCCGCCCGTAGACCGCTCGGAGGTCGGCGGGGGCCAGGAGGTCGCAGATCTGCTCGCTGGAGAGCGGGGTGGCCGCGACGGGCCGGCCCTCGGCGCGGTCCGGGAGCTGGAAGTTCGTTGACGAGGACGGATCGTCGGCGCCGCCGAGGAAGAACCGCACCGCGACGACCGCCACCGCGGCCAGCGTGCCCACACCCGCGGCGTTGCGGCGGCGATGGCCGCCGCGGGGGGTCATCCGCCGGCGTCCCGACGAAGCCGGGCCCTCGTCGCCGGTCGGGAAAGGCGCCGGCGGCGGCGCGAACCCGTCGCCCGATGGGGGCGGGGGCGGATAGCCGCCCGGCGGGGGTGGAGCGGCCCAACCGGCCTCGTCCTCCGAGGGGCCGTGCTGCGCCGGAGGTGGCAGCGGTGTGGGCACCGCACCGGGCGGTGGTGGCGCGGCCCCACCCGTGGCCGGCGGCCGGGCACCGAGGGAGGAGTCGTCGCTCACGCCGCCATCCTCGCGTCACCGGGGGATCGGCGCTCGATCACGTCCGAGGCAGCGCCGAGAAGAGCTAGCGTCACCGGGTCCGCACGGCGATGCGGCGGGCGTGGACCGGCACTCGAGGGGCGGAGACACAACATGCGGGCACGGAGGGCGGCCGTCGCCGCCATCGTCATCACCACTCTCTCGGCGGGACTCCTCGCCACCACCGCCGGCGCCACGCCGCACGCTGCTGACCCCGAAACCGCGCCGCTGCCGGTCCAGGTCGTGGCCGGCTACACCCACACCTGCGCGCTCCTCGACGACGGCACGGTCAAGTGCTGGGGCGCCAACCACCGCGGCCAGCTCGGCTACGGCGACACCAATGACCGTGGTGACGCCAACGGGGAGATGGGCGACGACCTTCCGACGGTGAGCCTGGGCGCCGGGCGCACCGCCGTCGGCCTCACGACGGGCCGGGACCACACCTGCGCCATCCTCGACGACGGCCACGTCAAGTGCTGGGGCCGCAACGACCTCGGCCAGCTGGGCCTCGGGGACACCAACGACCGCGGCGACGCCAACGGGGAGATGGGCGACAGCCTCCCGGCGGTGAACCTCGGCACCGGCCGCACCGCCATCGGCCTCGTGGCCGGCGACTACCACACCTGTGTCCTGCTCGACAACGAGACCGTGAAGTGCTGGGGCGACGGCTTCAGCGCCCAACTGGGCCAAGGCAACCTGACCATGCGGGGCGACGCCGCCGGCGAGATGGGCGACAACCTCCCGCCGATCAGCCTCGGCACCGGCCGCACCGCCATCGCTCTCGCCGCCGGCGAGCACCACACCTGCGCGCTCCTCGACGACGGACGCATCAAGTGCTGGGGCGAGAACTTCCGGGGCCAACTCGGCTACGAGGACCTGGACATGCGCAGCGACTTCGCCGGCGAAATGGGCGACAACCTCCCCTTCGTGGACCTCGGCACGGGCCGCACCGCGGTGACCGTGACCGCCGGGCTCTCGCACACCTGTGCGGTGCTGGACGACGGCACCCTGAAGTGCTGGGGTTTCAACAACTTCGGCCAGCTCGGCCTCGGCGACACCGACAACCGGGGCGACGCCCTCGACGAGATGGGCGACCAGCTCCCCACCGTCAACCTAGGCGCCGGCCGCACCGCCGACTTCGTCGTCACCGGCGACCAGCACACCTGCGTCCGCCTCGACGACGACAGCGTCAAGTGCTTCGGCTACAACGGCTTCGGCCAACTCGGCCTCGGCGACACCGCGGCGCGGGGAGACGGCGCGAACGAGACGGGTGCCGCGCTCGCGGTGACGGCCCTCGGCACCGGGCGCCACGCCGTGCAGCTCACCGCCGGTGCCGCCCACACCTGCGCCCGGCTCGACAACGACTCGGTCAAGTGCTGGGGGGACAGCTCCAGAGGCCAGCTGGGCTACGGGTCCTTCGCCAACCGGGGCGACGCCGCCGGCGAGATGGGCGACGCCCTGCCCGCCGTCGACCTCGGCGGAGGCACGCCTCCGGTGACCCGTCAGGTCGATGCGGAGATCCGCAAGTCGACCCAGACCACCTACACCGGCAACGACGTCCGCAACACCAACGCCGCCGGCCAGACCATCAACCACAGCGTGCGTCGCGGCACGTCGGCCAGCTACGTCGTGCGGCTCCGCAACGAAGGGAGTGCGACGGACGACCTCCGTGTGAGCGGACCCGCCTCGTCTGGAGCCTTCACCATCAGGTACTTCAACGGCGCCACCAACGTGACGACCCAGGTCGTCGCCGGCACCTTCACGTTCGCAGGCGTCCCGGCCAACGCCACCCGCAAGCTCTCCGTGCGGGTGACGGTGGCGGCCAACGCCACCGTCAACTCGACCAAGACGGTCAAGGTCCGTGCCACCTCGGTGGGCGACACCACCAAGAAGGATGCCGTCGCCGTCGTGGTCAAGTCGGTGCGCTGACCGCCACCGCTCGGGCCGCCCTGACGGAACGCCTCGCGCCGGGTGGCCGTCGGGCTCAGCCCCGACGGCGGCGCTGGTAGAGGGTGATCGCCTGGTTCACCGGGACGAGGTCCCGGCGGTACTGGCGGTGGGTCTCGCTGACGGCCTCGTGCGCCTGCGCCCGGAGCTGGTCGATCTGAGCCCGCAGCTCCTCGACCTGCGCCTCGAGGGCCAGCACCTGGCGGACACCCTCGAGGTTGAGACCTTCGTTGGTGAGGTCCTGGATGCGCCGCAGCAACGCGATGTCCTCATCGGAGTAGCGCCGGCTGCCACCTCCCGTGCGAGCGGGGTCGACGAGGCCCTTACGCTCGTAGATGCGCAGGGTCTGCGGGTGCACGCCGGCCAGTTCGGCCGCGACGGAGATCACGTAGACGGCCTGGGTGGTGGTGCGGTCCGCGCCGCCCGACCCTCGCCCTGCCGCCGCCACCTCAGCTCACCCCCAGGTGGGCCCGGGGGGACTCGGTGCCGGCCGCGGCAAGCGCCTCGACGGCCTTGCGCTCGGCGGCCGAGAGCTTCTGGGGCACGGCCACCTCGACGGTGGCGAGCAGGTCGCCGGTGCCCTTCTTGGTGGCGACCCCGCGGCCCTTCACCCGGAAGGTACGGCCGTTCCGCGTGCCCGCGGGCAGGCGGATCTTGACCGGCTCACCCTCGAGGGTCGGCACCGCGACGTCGGCCCCGAGCGCCGCCTCGGCGAAGGTGACGGGCACGGTGAGGGTGAGGTCGCGGCCGGTGCGGCCGAAGAAGTCGTGGGGACGCACCCGCACGACGACGTAGAGGTCACCCGCAGGCCCACCGTTGCGCCCCGGGCCGCCGCGGCCCTTGAGGCGGATGCGCTGCCGGTCCTGCACGCCGGCCGGCACGCGGATCTTCACGTCGCGGGGCCGGCGCTCGACCCCCGTGCCGCGGCAGGTGGGGCAGGGGTCCTCGACCACGGTGCCCCGGCCGGCGCACTGGGGGCAGGCCTGGCTGAAGCTGAACATGCCCTGGTTCTCGTCGAGGACCCCGCGGCCGCCACAGCGCGAGCAGGTGACCGGGGTGGAACCCGGCGCCGCCCCCGAGCCATGGCAGGTGTGGCACGGCGCGTCGCTGGTGAGGTTCACCGCCGTGGTGACCCCGCGCACGGCCTCGTCGAAGGCGAGGTGCAGCTCGGCCTCGAGATCGTCGCCGCGTTGCGGACCGGCGCCGCGCGGCGCGCCACCGCCCCGCCGACCGCCACGGCCGAACAGGCCGCCCAGGAGGTCGCCGAGGTTGCCCATGTCGCCGAGGTCCTCGGCGGTGAACGTGGCCCCGCCGGGTCCCCCGAAGCCGCCGAAGCCACCGCCCGGCCCGCCGAAGCCCCCACCCATCGGGCCGAGGCGACGGACCTCGTCGTACTCCTTGCGCTTGTCGGCGTCGCCGACGACGTCGTAGGCGGCGGAGACCTCCTTGAAGCGCTCCTCGGCGTCGGGGTCCTTGTTGGTGTCGGGATGCAGCTCGCGCGCCAGCTTGCGGTAGGCCTTGGTGACGTCCTTCTGGGATGCCGTCTCCGAGACGCCGAGGACCTTGTAGTAGTCCTTCTCGAACCACTCGCGCTGCGCGGCCACGGGCCTAGCCCTTGACCTTCACCATGGCGGGCCGCAGCACGCGGCCCTTCCACGTGTAGCCGGTACGGAGCACCTCGGCGACCACCGGGCCGTCGTCACCGTCGCCGGCCTCGTGCATGACGGCCTCGTGGAAGTTCGGGTCGAACGCGTCACCCGCGGGGTCGAGGCGCTCGAGACCGAGCTTGGTGAGGGTGTCGACGAGCTGGCTCTGCACGGGCACGACGTCCTCGGCGCCGTGCTGGACCGCAGCGTCGCAGGCGTCGAGGACGGGCAGCAGCTGCTGCACGAGCGACTCGGCGGCGCGCTCGACGACGTCGGCCTGCTGGCCGATCACCCGCTTGCGGTAGTTCTCGAAGTCCGCCTGCACCCGACGGAGCTGGTCGAGGTAGTCGTCGCGCTCGCGCTCGAGGGCCACGAAGTCGTTCTGCACGAGCAGAGCGGCCTCGGCGAGGGCCTCCTCGCTGAGCTCGCTGGTCGTCTCCTCGGCCTTGCGGCGGTCGGGACCCGTGTAGGGCGCACCGTCGCCGGTGTCGCTCGCCCCACCGGGGTCGGCCCCACCGCCGGCATCGGCGTTCGCCCGCGAGCGCGGGCCCATACCGGGCGGGCGGCGCTGCACCGTGGGCGACTCCTCGGCCCACGGCAGGTCGTCGAAGACGCCCGAGGGCTCGTCGCCCCCGGCGCCTTCGGCGTCCTCGCGCCTCTTGTCCTTGTCCTTGGGCATGGTCAGTGACCTCTCCTCGCCGCGCCGGCGGGGCTCACTGGTCCTCGTCGTCGACGATCTCGGCGTCCACCACGTCGTCGTCCGCCGCGGTGGGGTCGGCCGACTCGCCGCCGCCACTGGCCGCCTGCTCGGCGGCCGCCTGCTCGTAGAGCTGCTGGGCGAAGCTCTGGCTGGCGGTCATGAGCACCTCGGTGGCCGACTTGATGGCCTCGAGGTCGGTGCCGTTGAGGGCCGACTTCAGGTCCTCGAGGGCGGCACTGACCTTGTCCTTCTCGTCGCCGCTGATCTTCTCGCCCTGCTCACGCAGCAGCTTCTCGGTCTGGTAGACGAGGCTGTCGGCGTTGTTGCGGACCTCGGCCTCCTCCTTCTTGCGGCGGTCCTCCTCGGCGTGGGCCTCGGCGTCCTTCACCATCTGCTCGATGGTGTTCTTGTCGAGCGACGACTGACCGGTGATGGTCATCGACTGCTCCTTGCCGGTGGCCCGGTCCTTGGCGGCCACGTGCACGATGCCGTTGGCGTCGATGTCGAAGGTGACCTCGATCTGGGGCACGCCACGGGGGGCGGGCGGCAGGTCCACGAGCTGGAACTTGCCGAGCGTCTTGTTGTACTGCGCCATCTCGCGCTCGCCCTGCAGCACGTGGATCTCCACCGACGGCTGCATGTCGTCCGCGGTGGTGAACACCTCGGTGCGGCGGGTGGGGATGGTGGTGTTGCGCTCGATGAGGCGGGTCATGACCCCGCCCTTGGTCTCGATGCCGAGCGACAGCGGCGTGACGTCGAGGAGCAGGACGTCCTTGACGTCGCCCTTCAGCACGCCGGCCTGGATGGCGGCGCCGACGGCGACCACCTCGTCCGGGTTGACGCCCTTGTTGGGCTCCTTGCCGGTGTAGCCGGACACCAGCTCGGCCACCGCGGGCATGCGGGTGGAGCCGCCGACCAGGATGACGTGGTCGATCTGGTCCTTGGACAGGCCGGCGTCCTTGATGGCCTGGTCGAAGGGGGTCTTCACCCGCTCGAGCAGGTCGGCGGTGAGCTCCTGGAACTTGGCCCGGGTGAGGTTGTAGTCCAGGTGCAGCGGGCCGGCGTCGGTGGCGGTGATGAAGGGCAGGTTGATCTGGGTCTGCTGGACCGAGGACAGCTCGATCTTGGCCTTCTCGGCGGCCTCCTTGAGGCGCTGCACGGCCATGTTGTCCTTGGACAGGTCGACGCCGTGGTCGCCCTTGAAGGACTCGGTCAGCCAGTCGATGACCCGCTGGTCCCAGTCGTCACCACCGAGGTTGGTGTCACCGTGGGTGGCCTTCACCTCGAACACGCCGTCGCCGATCTCCAGCACGGACACGTCGAAGGTGCCGCCGCCGAGGTCGAACACGAGGATGGTCTGCTCCTCGCCCTCCTTGTCGAGGCCGTACGCGAGGGCCGCGGCGGTGGGCTCGTTGATGATGCGCAGCACCTCGAGGCCGGCGACCGCGCCTGCCTCCTTGGTGGCGGTGCGCTGGGCGTCGTCGAAGTAGGCGGGGACGGTGATGACGGCCTGGGTGACGGTGTCGCCCAGGTACGCCTCGGCGTCGGCCTTCAACTTCTGGAGGATGCGGGCGGAGATCTCCTGGGCGGCGTAGCCCTTGCCGTCGATGTCGATCTTCCAGCTGGTGCCCATGTGGCGCTTGACCGACCGGATGGTGCGGTCGGGGTTGGTGATGGCCTGGCGCTTGGCCACCTCACCCACGAGGACCTCGCCGTTCTTGGCGAAGGCGACCACCGACGGGGTCGTACGCGACCCTTCGGCGTTGGGGATGACGACCGGCTCGCCGGCCTCGAGGACGCTGACGACCGAGTTGGTGGTTCCGAGGTCGATTCCGACGGCCTTGGGCATTGAGGTGACTCCTGTTGCTGGGGGTTTGGCGGGACTTGCGGGGGATCTGACCGTTGGATGGTCGGCAGATCGAGATCTTGCGTGAGTGCCAGGGTACAAAGTTGAGTCACTCGTTATCAACCTCGTGCACTGAGGATTCCGTTGTGGGACCACGAACTTCGTGGAACACTGAGTCCGTGAGGAACGTGACCATCGTGTTGGACGACGAGACGGCCCGCTGGGCCCGCATCGAAGCCGCCCGCCAGGACACCAGCGTCTCCAAGTTCGTCGGCGCCATGCTCCGCGAACGGATGCAACGCGAGGACGAGTTCGAGCGGGCGAGGCGCTCCTACTTCAGCCGAAAGCCAGTGCCCATGAGCAGGCCCGGCGACCGGTACCCGACACGCGAAGAGCTGTACGAGCGGTGACGATCTTCGTCGACACGAACGTCCTCGTGTACGCCCGAGACCCGGGCCAGCCGGACAAGCAACGCTTGGCGGAGACCTGGCTCGAGCACCTGTGGGCCACACCCGGCGCACGGGTGAGCAACCAGGTGCTCAACGAGTACTACGTCACGGTCACCCGCAAGCTCCCCGCACCCCTGACGAAGGAGGCGGCGCGAGCAGACGTGGCGGACTTCGCCAGCTGGCAGCCGATCGGCATCGACGAGGACCTGATCGGCGCCGCGTGGGAGATCGAGGACCGCTATGGGTTCCACTTCTGGGACGCGCTCGTGGTCGCCGCGGCCAAGGCCGCGGGGTGCGACACCCTGCTCAGCGAGGACCTCCAGCACGGTCAGGACCTCGACGGGCTCCGGGTGGTGAGCCCCTTCGTCGAGGCGCCGCCCGGCGCGGACTGATTCGGCTGGGTCCCTACGCGCCGCTCAGCTTTCTGCGGCTGCAGCGGCAGGGTTACCGTCGAAACCATGGCTTCGACGCTCGTCCTCCTCCGCCACGGCCAGAGCACGTGGAACGCCGAGAACCTCTTCACCGGCTGGTACGACGCCGACCTCACCGAGCTGGGCCTCGAGGAGGCCCGCCGGGGCGGCACCCTCATGGCCGAGGCCGGGATCCTGCCCGACGTCGTCCACACCTCGCTCCAGGTCCGCGCCATCCGCACCGCCAACGAGGCACTCGACGCCATGGGCCGGCTGTGGATCCCGGTGCGCCGCCACTGGCGCCTCAACGAGCGCCACTACGGCGACCTCCAGGGCCGCAACAAGAAGGAGACCGCCGACAAGTACGGCATCGACCAGGTGAAGGTCTGGCGGCGCTCCTACGCCACCCCGCCGCCGCCGCTCGACCCGGGCGACGAGCGCAGCGCCCACCACGACCCCCGCTACGGCGACCTGGCCCCCGACATCATCCCCGGCTCGGAGTGCCTGAAGGACGTCGTCGAGCGCATGCTCCCCTACTGGTACGACGCCGTCGTCCCCGACCTGCGCGCCGGCAAGGTCACCCTCCTGGCCGCCCACGGCAACTCGCTGCGGGCCCTGGTCAAGCACCTCGACGGCATCTCCGACGACGACATCTCCGAGCTGAACATCCCCACGGGCATGCCCCTGGTGTTCGAGCTGGGCGACGACCTTCAACCCCTCGAGGCCAAGCCCCTCACCGACCGCTACCTCGACCCCGAGGCGGCCGCCGCGGCGGCGGAGGCCGTGGCCAAGCAGGCCGGCTGACGGGCGGCAGCAGTCGGGATTCGGTCCTCCGCGCCCCGAGCCGGCTCGCTCAGCGGTTCTCGACCACGGCTCGCAGACGGAGGGCGATGTCGACCACCTCCCGCGCGTCGGCCCGGCCCTCTTGGCGCCCGATCTCCCGGCCACGGCCGGGTGGATCGGGCGCCAGGTCGACGGGATCGACGAGGCGGGGTGTCAGCTGGTGCGCAGTGCCTCGAGCACGGGGACCCGGGCCGCCTTGCGGGCAGGGAGGAGCGCCACGGCCACGCCGGCGAGCGCAGCGAGGGCGGTGATGACCGCCAACTGGGCCACGGGCACCGACAGCACCTCGAACCCCTGGGAAGCCAAGGTGTCGACGAGGGCCCAGGCGAACCCCAGCCCGATGACGAGCCCGAGGACCGTGCCCAGCAGGGCGATGATCACCGACTCCCAGCGCACGGCGGCCCGGACCTGGCTGCGGGCCATCCCGACCGCCCGCAAGCCCCAGCTCTCGGGTGCGCTCGTGCACCGAGAGCGCCAGGGTGTTGGCGACGCCGAACAGGGCGATCAGCACGGCGAGGACCAGCAGCGCGTAGATCAGGTTGAGCATCTGGCCGATCACCGCGGCCCGGCTCTCGGCGAACTCGTCGGTGGTGAAGAGCTCGGCCGTCGGGTAGTCGCGCAAGGCCGACTCGATGGCGGCTCGGGCCTCGTCCATGGAGACGCCGTCGGCGTTGGTCATGAACAAGAAGCTGTCCACCCGCTCGACGCCGTTGGCGTCGAAGGCGGCGAGGCTCATCGTGTACGGGCCCATCGGCTCGAGGGTGTCGTAGATCGCCGCGACCCGGAAGGCCTGGGCCCCCGTTCGGGCGAACTCCACCGTGAGCTCGTCGCCGACCGCGATGCCGTCCGCCTCGGCCGTGGTGGCGTTGACCGCGATCTCGTCCGCCGCCAGGTCGACGGTGCTGCCGTCGGTGACGGCCAGGTCGACGACCTCGTCGATCTGAGCCGGGTCCATGGCCGAGAGGGTGGCACCGGCACCGTCCACCCGGGCCGGGGTGTAGCGCATGGGGGACATCGCCCCGACCTCGGGGAGCGCCGCCACGGTCTCGCCGGCTTCGGGGCTGAGGCCACCCTGGCCGAAGGTGGTGTGGACGATCCACTGGGCACGGGCGGCCGTGTCCACGCTGTCGGCGATCGAGGCCCGGGCCGAGGCGCTGAAGACGGTGATGAACACCACCAGGCCGAGGCCGACCATGAGCGCCGAGGCGGTCGCCGAGGTGCGCTTGGGGTTCCGGATGGCGTTCTCGCGGGCCATCGTGCCGGTCACGCCCCGCAGGCGGGGCAACGGGGCGCCGACCAGACGGCTGACCGGCCGTGCGATGACCGGGCCGAGGACGCCGACGCCGAGGAACACCACGAGGGCACCGAGGCCGACCACACCGGCGTCGCCGCCGCTGAGGCCCAGGGCCAGCGCGGCCACCCCGAGCGCGGTGACCAGGCCGCCGGCCACGGCACGGCCGACCGAGCGGCCCGAGCGGTCGAGGGCCACGCCCCGCATCGCGGCGATGGGCGCCACCTTGGCGGCACGTCGGGCCGGGACGATGGCGGCCACGAAGGTCACGAGGATGCCGACGCCCATGCAGATGGCCACGGTCGAGGCGTTGACCACGAGCCCACCTTCGGGCAGGTCGAGGCCGAAGCCGGCGAGCAGGGCACGGAGGCCGACGGCGGCGCCGATGCCCAGGACCACGCCGAGGGCGGACCCCAGGACGCCCGTGACCAAGGCCTCGACCTTGGTGGCCCGGGCGACCTGCCGACGGCTGGCGCCGATGGCCCGCAGCATGGCGGTCTCCCTGATGCGCTGGGCCACCGTGATGGAGAAGGTGTTCGAGATCACGAACGACCCGACCAGGAGCGCCACGAGGGCGAAGGCCAGGAGGAAGGTGCTCATGAAGGCCACGCCTTCGCCCCCTTCCGCCTCGGCGGCCGCCACCGCCTCGTCGTGATCGAGCGCCTCGACGTCGGGCGTGCCCTGCAGGGCCTGCTCGACACCGGCGGCGACCTCGGCCGGGGAGACACCGGGACCGGCGCGGACGGCGATGGCGTCGTACCGGCCCGGCTCGCCGATGGTGTCCGAGGCCGTGGCCGGCGTGAACGCCACCACCGGCGAGCCCGCGGCATCGTCGGCCCCGCCGTAGGTGACCACGCCCGCGAGCGTGTAGGTGTCGGAGCCCGCAGGGGTGAGGACCCGGATCGGGTCGCCGATGGCGAAGCCGCCGACGCCGGCGGTCGTGCGGTCGATGACGATCTCGTCGGCGGCGGCGGGCGCTCGTCCCTCGACCAGTTCGAGGGGGCTGAGCTGCTCGTCGGCGCTCCAGGCGAGGGCCAGGGGCACGGCGCGGTTCTCGTCGTCGTCGAGAAGGCGGCCGTCGTCGCCGACCACCTGGGCGATGCCCTCGATCCGGGGCGCCACGGCGGCGACGCCGGGCGCTCCCCGGACCGCGTCCAGGACCGAGTCGTCGACCGTGGCACGGACGACGGTGCCGTCGTTGCCGGCGATCTCCTGGGTCGAGCGCACGAGGGCGTCGGTGCCCTCGAGGGCGTTGCTGGAGACGGTCTCGTAGGCACGGGACAGCGTCGCGGTGAGCACCAGGGTGCCGGCCATGAAGGCCACCCCCAGGGCGACCGCCACGGCGGTGAAAGCGAAGCGGGCCCGGTGGGCCCGGACGTTGGCGATGGTGAGCTTGGACATTGCAGGCATGGGGATCACGCTCCGAGGTGCCGCATGCGGTCGAAGACCGAGTCGGCGGTGGGGTCGGGGAGGTCGTCGACGATCCGGCCGTCCTCGAGGAACAGGGCCCGATCGGCGTAGGAGGAGGCGACCGGGTCGTGGGTCACCATGACGATGGTCTGGCCGAGCTCACGCACGGCCTGACGCATGAACGAGAGGATCTCGGCACCGGTGCGGGAGTCGAGGTTGCCGGTCGGCTCGTCGGCGAAGACGATCTCCGGGCGACTGGCCAGGGCCCGGGCCACGGCGACCCGCTGCTGCTGGCCGCCGGAGAGCTCGGACGGCCGGTGCTCGAGGCGGGGGCGCAGGCCGACGGTGTCGATCACGTGGTCGACCCACGCCTGGTCGGGGCGACGCCCGGCCAGCGCCATCGGGAGGGTGATGTTCTCCTCGGCGGACAGCGTCGGCACCAGGTTGAAGGCCTGGAACACGAACCCGATGCGGTCCCGGCGAAGCTTGGTGAGCTGGCGCTCCTTGAGCGCGCTCAGGTCGGTGTCCCCCACCCGGACCGAGCCGCTCGACAGGGTGTCGAGGCCGGCGAGGCAGTGCATGAGGGTGGATTTGCCCGAGCCCGATGGACCCATGATGGCGGTGAAGCGTCCGCCGCCGAAGGCGACGGTGACGCCGTCGAGGGCGCGGACCTCGGCTTCGCCGCGGCCGTAGACCTTGGTGGCCTCGACCGCAGCGGCGGCCGGCGTCGGCGCGCCCGACGTGGCGCCGAGGAGACCTGGGGCCACGGGGAGGCGGGGGGTCGCGAGGGTGCTGGACATGCGGGGCTCCGTTCGTCGGTGTCGGCCGGCGTTTCCGGCCACGTCCCACGGTGCGCCCCGGCGCCGGCCGCGTCGTCGGCCCCGCGTCGTGTTCGCCGTCCGCCCTCCGGAGGATTCCGGTGCGCTGATCCGGGGCGATCGAAGCGATCGTGTGCGCCATGCGTCACCGGGGCCGTACACCTCCAGGCGTACACGCAGAGCACCTCGAGGCGGATGCGGCCGGCCCCCACCCGTCCTACCGTTGCCGTGTGGACGCCGTCGCGACCGGGACCCGCTGGAAGCGCGCCGCCGCCGAGCACCCCGCGGTGGTCGACGCGGCCTGGACCACCCTCTTCCTCGTCGTGGCCTTCGTGTCGACCTCGGGGAGCCCCACCAATCGTGACGTGGTCGAGCCCACCTCCGAAGCGCTCGGCACGCTGTTGCTCCTCGGGACGGCCGTCCCCTACTTCGTGCGCCGGAAGGCCCCGTTCGCCGTGTTCGTGCTGGCCTCGTCGGCCGTCCTCGTGCTGTCAGGACTCGGCTACTTCGAGGGGGCCACGCCGATCATCGCCCTGTTCGGCGCCTTCACGGTCGGCGCCCGCTGCACCCTCCGGTGGGTCGTCGGTGGGTACGTGTTCGTGGTCGTCGGGCTCGTCACGCTCTATCTCTCCGATCCACCCGGCTTCGACTTCGGCGGCCTGGTGGCCAACGTGGGGACGTTCGCGGCCGCCTTCCTCCTCGGCTGGGCGCAGCAGTCCCGGGCCGCCCGGCTCGAGGCCTTCGAGCAGCGCACGGAGGCGGTCGCCCGCGAGCAGGCGGAGGAGGCCCGACGGGCGCTCGCCGACGAGCGCCTGCGCATCGCCCAGGAGCTCCACGACGTCGTCGCCCACTCCATGGGGGTCATCGCCGTGCAGGCGGGCGCGGGCATGCACGTGATCGACACGGACCCGGCCGAGGCCAAGCGTTCGCTGGAGGCGATCTCGTCCACCAGCCGCTCGACCCTCACCGAGATCCGCCGCCTGCTCGGCGTGCTGCGCGACGACGAAGGCACCGCGACCGCCCGCAACCCGGCACCGGGCCTCGCCGACCTGTCCGCCCTCGCCGCCGACCTCAACGATGCGGGGGTGCCCACGCAGCTTCGCATCGACGGCCACGACGGCCCCGACGACGACATCCCGAAGGGCGTCGAGCTCACGACCTACCGGGTCGTGCAGGAAGCCCTGACGAACGTGTTGAAGCACGGCGGGCCCGGCGCGACCGCCCGGGCCGTCGTCGCGCTCGTCCCCGGTGCCGTGGAGATCGATGTCACCGACGACGGACGCGGCATCGACCTCGCCGCCGACCCCGACGCGGGCCATGGCCTGATGGGGATGCGCGAACGGGTGGCGGTGTACGGGGGAACCCTCGACGCGCGGCCGCAGGCGGCCGGCGGCTTCCGAGTCCACGCCCGGCTGCCGTTCGACCCGGAGGCGGCCGACGACGCGGTCGCGCTCCTGGGCCCATCCGTCGACGAGGCCACCCGATGATCCGCGTCGCCGTCGTCGACGACCAGGCCCTCGTGCGCAGCGGCTTCACGGTGCTGTTGCGCTCGGACCCCGAGATCGAGGTCGTGGGCGAAGCGGCCAACGGAGCGGAGGCGGTGGCGCTGGCCGAGCGCGAGCGGCCCGACGTCATCCTCATGGACATTCGCATGCCCGAGGTCGACGGCCTCGAGGCCACCCGCCGGATCACCGCCGCCGAGCGCACCGAGTCGTGCCGCGTGTTGATCCTGACCACGTTCGATCTCGACGAGTACGTGTTCGAGGCGCTGCGGGCCGGCGCCAGCGGCTTCCTGCTCAAGGACACGCTGCCCGACGAGCTGCTGGCCGCGGTGCGGGTGGTGGCCGACGGCGACGCCCTCCTTGCGCCGAGCATCACCCGCCGTCTGATCGAGGAGTTCGCCGAGCGACCGGCGACGAGTCCTGCCGAGACCAACCCCGGGCTGGCGCTGCTGACCGAACGCGAACACGAGGTGCTCGTGGCCGTCGCCCGGGGTTGCTCGAACGCCGAGATCGCCGAGACCCTCTTCATGTCGCCGGCCACGGCCAAGACCCACGTCAGCCGCCTGCTCACCAAGCTCGGGGTCCGCGACCGGGCCCAACTCGTGGTCGAGGCCTACGAGTCCGGTGTCGTCACGCCCGGCGGCGCCTGAACGGATTGGACCAAGTCCGGCGGGTCCTCCGACGGCGTGTCGAGGTCCTTCGCCGTGGCGTCCGCTTTGCGCACCACCTCCCGGAACCGAACGGCTTCGTCCTCTTCACGGAAGATCACGATGATGTCCTTGACGGACGTTGCGGGCGCCTCCTGCCACCGGAGCACGGCTCTGTAGATCTCCAGCGTCGCGACCTCGTGGGTCATCTCGCCCCTGCCCGTGCCCAGGAGGGGCAGCGCCACGCTGGCGAGCCCCTCCTCCGCTGCGAGGGCCAGGACGTCGAGCACCGCCTTCTCGACCTCCCCGGCGCTGAGCGACCGACCGACGAGGGGCAAGTGGATCACGTGGTGGGCAGGCAGCGTCCCCGCGTTGGTGATCCACGACTCCCGGGCCTCGCCGTCCCCCTCCACGTCACGCCTGCCTGCGACCGCGGCCATCGACTCGGCCTCAATCCCACTCCCGCCCATCGCGAAGAGGTGGACCGCGACCTCGCCCTTCATGGCCCCGTCCGCCGTGTCAGTGGACACGACTGCGTCGACGGGAACCTGAGTGATGCTGCACACCAGCGTCCAGACCGTCCTCGTCGAGCCAGCGTCGATCAGCTTGTGCGAGCTCGACTTCCACTCGTCGAGCCGCTCCTTCCCGGACTCCTCGTGGAGCACCGCCCACCAGTACTTGATGCCGCAGTTCCAGCAGAAGCTCTCGTCGGCGTCAATCAGCCACCGCCCGCAACCCTTGCAGGAATGCTCCAACTCCCGGCCGCACTTGGGACAGCTGCGATGAATGAAGCTGTGGGCGACCCGACCCTCGACCCGGCCCGTGAGTCCGAGCCAGGTCATCGCGGAAGGCATGGCGTTGCGCGCGAAGCCGATGGTCCCTGCCACGCCTGCGAAGATCAGCGCCAGACGGGCCGCGGTGTTCAGATTGAAGATGAAGGCGGCCAGTACCAGAGAGAGGCTGGACAGTGACAGCCCGAGCAGGACCTTGTCCCGGGTGGGCACCCTGGTGTGCACCTGGCGGACCGTGACCCGCTGCACCGCCGTCTCCGAGAAGTGGCCGTCTGCGGTCGGGCACACCCGCACCGGTGGCGGGGGCACGCCCGCCTGCGCGCTCTCTGCGCCGAAGAGGCGGTTCGTCGGCCCGACGTCCTCTGGGAACAGGGTGAGGGTGCGATCGTCCCACACGTCGAACGAGGCCGGTTCCGCCGGCGGGGCGGGACCCGTCGGCGATCCAGTGCCGCCTCCCGACGGCGCCGCGTCAGCGGGTCGGGGCCCGACCTCGCTCACGGGAGCCCGTCGCGGAACTCCGCTGCCAGGTCGTCGACCTCGGCGAGGAAGTCGAGCCGGTCCAGGTTCACCTTGGTGACGGCCGAGTACAGGGTGACCTCCTTCCTCACCCCCTCGAGCGCCTGACGGACGGTCCCGTGGGTCGGCAGGTAGTCGCGAAGCGCCGACTCGTCATCGTTGTCCTCCCGCTGGGTGATCACCGCCGCCCTCCCGCGGCAGAGGAAGTTGGCCTCGTGCAGCAGGACCCGGCTCCGCGGCTCGTAGCGACGGTCGACGTCGTCGGACACCCGCTCCGCGAGCGCTGCGTAGCGCTCGGGACGGGGGCACGGGGCCTCGCCGAGCTCGCTCAGGCGCCACTCGCACTCAAGCAGGCCAAGCTCGGCGTACCAGCTCGGCTTGGCGTCGACGGAGTCCTGGTACGCCGCCGCCGCTTGCCGCCAGGCCGCCGCCTGCTCGGCGGGTTCGGGTGCCTGAAGCGCGACCCAGGTACGGATGTTCCCGTCAATGTTCGAAAGCTGGGCACGTTCGGCAGTGAACCCGCGCCGTCGTGCCTCCTCGATCAGGAGTTCGAGCGCGCTGCGGATCTCCTTGACAGCCTCGATCGTGTCCGGCTTCGGGTCCCTCTCGAACGCGGCAGCCAGCCCGAAGAAGGTGCTCTCGTGTTCCTTGGCCGACAGGTCCAGGGCCACCCTGTCGCGACCGCTCTGCGTCGCCCGCTCGCGAGCGCGGGCGAATGTGTTGCGGCCCTGGTCGTACTGGCCGAGGTTGTTGTGCTCGTAGGCGATCCAGTAGTAGGCGAGGTCGATCAGCTGCTCGCCGTCCCTGCTCGCGACCGCGTCGTTGAGGTCGGAGATAGCGGAACCAGGGTCCTGGCGGAGGTGGCTGGCCATCCCCCGCATGAACAGGCAGGGGGCCGTGAGGCTGATGTCCTGGACCGAGAACAGTCCCTCCAACGTGCGAAGCTCGTCGGCGATCGCCAGCGTCTCCTTGGTGGTGTTCGGCTCGGTCACGAGGCTCTTGAACTCGCCGCTGATGATGAACTGCGACAGCTCCTTGCGAGCGCGCGAGGTGAGGTCGTTGAGCTTGCCGTTCGCCCGCTCGGCCATGCTCGTTGCGGCGCGTGCGCTCGCGTCCTTGGCCAGCTCCAGCGTCTCGTTGACGAGGGTCAAGGTCTTCTGGGAGGCATCGAGAAAGGTCACGTGCGACTGCTCGGCCCGGAGCTGGGCGGTCGCTTCGCCGGACATCGCGAGCTGGTGCATCTGCCCCGCCCGGTTGTCCATCCGCATGGAGTTCACCGTGCCGGCGATCCCTCCGGCTGCAAGCAGGCCGACAAGGACCGCGATGGGCGCGAACGCCCAAGTCAGGAAGGTCTCGAGCGAGTCCACCGACGACGTGGAGGCAGCGGTCTCCTGCTCGACTGCGCCGAGTCTTGCGTTGAGCACCGCTAGCTGGGCGTCGAGCTCGTCCAGTTGATCCTGCGCGCCGGGTGCGACGACCACTGGGGTCGGGGCAGTGGTGCTCGTCGAGGACGTCGGCGCGTCTTGGGCCAACGCTCCAGGCGCCAGCGCCAGCGCCACCAGCACGGCGCCCCCGACCATGGTCCCGCCGACGAGTGCTCGCCGCGGGGTGCGTAGGCGGTCGGACATCAGCTCACCCCTTCGACCGGCCCGCTGTCGCCCGACGTGCTGTCCGCCCACAGAGTGAGCACACGTTGAACCACCTCCTCGAGGCTGAGGGTCGTCGTGTCGATGACAGAGGCGTCAGGGGCCGGCCGAAGGGGCGAGTGACTCCGTACCGTGTCGCGCTCGTCCCGTTCGGCAAGGCTCGACTGGACCTCGGAAGCGTCCGAGCCACCGGCCTGCGCTGACCGCCGCCTCGCCCGCTCGCCCAGATCGGCGGTGAGGAAGACCTTGAGGTCGGCGTCCGGGAACACGACCGTCCCAATGTCGCGACCCTCGACCACCACGGAGGGACGAGCGCTCGCCCACTCGCGCTGAACCGCCCGCATCGCCTCGCGTACCTGCGTCGACGCCGCGACCACAGCAACGACGCTGTCCACCTCCGACGTCCTGAGCTCAGGGGAGGACAGCTCGAAGCCGGCGATGGTGACCCGTGGGCTCGTCGTGATCTCCAGGTTCTGTAGAAAGGACTCCAGGGCGCCGTCGATCGCAGGGTCGACGCCGGCGGAGAGCACCGCTGCGGTGACCGCCCTGTAGAGCGCGCCCGTGTCCAAGGGGTCCGCCCCCACCGCTTCGGCCACTAGGCGAGTGACGGTCGACTTACCTGCACCCGCCGGCCCGTCGATCGCGATGATCTCCGTCGGCGTCACCGAGGTCGATCCCGACCGATCATGCGCAGGACGCTAGCGCTCTCTCGACGCCCGCACGACGATCGCAGCGCCCGTTGTCCGAGCGGGAACCCCCGGCTCGCGGCCGTCCACTGCCGACATCACGGGCGCGGCGCTCGTCGCAGCGGGATCACCGTGACGCTGTACAGGGTCGACGGCGGGATGACCGAGGGGCGGCTGCCGCCGGAAGGCCGGTCGAGCCCGATCAGCGGGGCGAGCCCCGTCGCTCCGTACGAGTTGCTCTCACCGTGGCGACCCTTACGGTCGCGCTTGGTCCGGGCGGACGGAGTGGCCCCTCGGGGTCGGCGGAGGCGGTTCCCAACAGGAGTTCGACGGCCGGGCACGGGTCGGCACCGACACGGTGAACGACGGGTAGAACGGCAACGACTGCCAGGCCGGCCACCTACACCATCACCCAGCGCGCGCTCGGCGGCTTCAGCCTCACGTCGCTCGTGTGCGACACCAGTGAGTCTGTCGACCTGGCCAACCGGGTGACGATCTCTCCCGGCGCCGCCGAGCACACCACCTGCACCTTCACCAACCGGTCGGCGGCCATCACCATCGTCCAGGACAGCGGACCGACTCCAGTCAGGATTTCGCGTTCAGCGGCTGCCAGGGTGTGGCCTGCACACCTTCTCGCTCAACGACGACAGCGAACCGGCGCTGCCGCGATCGGTCACCGGCGCAGAGCTCACCCCCGGCACCTACTCCATCACCCAGACCGCCGTCTCCGGTTGGTCGTTGACCTCGTTGACGTGCACCACCGGGGACTCGGTGGCCTCGCGAACCGGCGCGTCACGATCTCACTCGCCTCCGACGAGCACACCACCTGCACCTTCACCACCACGGCGGCGAACGACTCGTTCGCGGGGCACTCCCGGTCAGCAGCGCCGGCGGTACGATGTCGGGCTCCAACGTCGGGGCCACCCAGGACCCGGGCGAGCCGAACCACGCCGCCAAAGCCGGGGGGCCTCGGTGTGGTATCGCTGGGACCGCCCCCGCCACGGGCCTAGTGACCGTGAACACCTGTGGCAGGTCGTTCGACACGACGTCGGCGGCCGACACCGGTGCCTCGGTGTACGCCCTCACCGAGGTCGCCGCCAACGACGGTTCGGCTGCCCGACGCCGTTCGTGACAGAGCAACATCGGCTTCCTCGCCGTGGCCGGCGGCGCCTGAGCCGCCGGTCGCCGACGCCGGCTGTGTAGCCTCACACGACGATCCGCGAGCGGTGAGCGAGGGTGATGGCCGGGGGCCTGGTCGGACTGTTCGATGATGTGGCGGCGCTGGCCAAGCTGGCGGCCGCGTCCGTCGACGACGTGGGCGCCGCCGCCGGCCGCGCCAGCATGAAGGCCGCCGGTGTCGTCGTCGACGACACCGCCGTGACCCCGAACTACGTGCAGGGCCTCGCGGCGTCGCGGGAGCTTCCCATCATCCGCAAGATCGCGGTCGGTTCACTGCGCAACAAGCTGCTGTTCATCCTGCCGGCGGCGCTGATCCTGAGTGCGATCGCCCCCACGCTGGTCGAGATCATCCTGATGAGCGGCGGTGCCTTCCTCTGCTACGAGGGCGCCCACAAGGTGATCCACGCCCTGAAGCACGACGACCACGCGCACGACGTGCCGGTGGCCCTGCAGGGGCCCGATGCCGAACGGAGCACCATCTCCGGCGCCATCCGCACCGACTTCATCCTCTCCGCGGAGATCATGGTGATCGCCCTGAAGGAGGTCATCGACGAGCCCATCGTGTCCCGGGCCGTCATCCTCGTGGTCGTCGCGGTGCTCATCACGGCGATCGTCTACGGGGTCGTCGCCCTCATCGTGAAGATGGACGATGCCGGGCTGGCCCTCGCGCAGAGGGACTCCCCCTCGTCGCAGCGTGCCGGGCGCCTCCTGGTGCGGGGCATGCCGAAGCTCCTGAAGGTGCTCTCGATCGTGGGCACCGCGGCGATGCTCTGGGTGGGCGGGCACATCATCCTCGCCGGCGCCGACGAGCTGGGGTGGCACGCTCCCTACGACGTCGTCCACGACCTCGAGCACACCGTCCACGACGTCGGCAGCGCCGCCGGTGTCCTCGAGTGGCTGATCAACACCGCCGCCTCCGCGGCGCTGGGCTTCGTGGTCGGCGCCGTCATCGTGGGGGTGATCTCGCTGCTCCCGAAGCGCAAGCCCAAGGCCGGCGCCGGGACCGGGCCGACGCCCGAAGCGACACCCGAGGCGCCTCCCGCCCACTGAGCACGGGCGCCTCACCAGCCCGTGCGGAACACCGCCTGGACCACCAGCGCCACCGCCACCTGGGCACCGAGCCACCACCGCAGTGACGCCGGTCCCCATCGCCGGACGGCGACCCCGCCGGCGGCCAGCAACCACACCGTGAACGCCAGCCAGATCCGCTCGACCTCGCCCTTCGACAGGCCGACGAGCGCAGCGAGGGCGACGGCCGCCAGCGCACCCCCGACCACGCGCCAGACCTGCCGGTCGCGCAGCGCCACGAGGCCCACGATCACCGCGGGCCCCGCGGCCAGGGCCAGTGCAGCCGCGTTGGAGACCAGCGAGAAGACGTACGGCCGGGTGCGCTGGACGCTCTCGGCGACCTCTCGCCGCGTCACTTCGAACGCGGCGAGGTAGTCGAAGCCGGCCAGCGCGAAGACCCCCACCACCGCGGCGGCCGACGCCAGGGCGATGACGAGCACCCGCGGCCGCCGCCGGTGGAGCAGGACCGGGAGCGGGACCAGCCACAGCAGGCCGAGGCCGTAGGACAAAAGGGCACACGCGCCGAGGAGCACCCCACCGGCGAGTGCGAAGGGGGCGGCCGTCCGCCCGGGACGCCGAGAGGCGAGGATCAGCGTGGTCACCCCGACGGCACCCACCCCGGCGTAGAGCGCGTCCGCGGTGGTGGCGACCCACAGCGCCGCCGGCGACACCGCGACGAAGGGCGCGGCGGCGCGCGCCCACTGCTCCCCCGCCACGTCCCGGGTGGCCACCAGCACCGCGGGGGCGGCGAGGGCCCCGCCGAGGATGCAGAGCGCCGCCGCCCAGCCGGCGCCGCCGAGACCGAGGCCGTCCAGCGCCCAGAGGAGCAGCAGGAAGCCGGGGGGATGGCTGCGGACGTGGACGTTGTAGTCGTCGATGCGCTCGGGGAAGTCCTGCAGGAACGCCCTCGGCCCGCCGGCGGCGTCGACCTCGCCCACGTCGGGCAGGTACTCGTCGCCCGCGCGGGTCAAGGGGGCGGTGAGGGCCTCGGGCCCGCGCGACAGGTTCACGGCCACCGGCCACACGACGGCGCCGACCAGCACCGCCACCAGGAGGGCACGCCACCGGAGCCGGACGAGGTGGGGGGCGAGGGCGACGGCTGCCACCCCCACGGCGAGCCCGACCAGCGTCATCGGGGCCACCAGGAAGTCACCGCGACCGACGAGCGGCGCCGCGCCGAGCCGGAGCGCCTCGAACCCCTGGTCGCGGACGATGGCGAGCGCCCAGGCCCGGGCCACGAGCACCAGGAGCAGCCAGGCGCCGATGCCGACGATCGCCGGCCACCAGCCGAGGCGGCGTCCCGCCCCGTGGTCGGCCAGGTCGGACGGGTCCCCGGTGGTGGACGGCGGCGGTGACGCCGACGACGGGGTCGCCCCTTCGGTCATCGTCATCGCCCGGACCACCGCCTCCGTAGGCGCCCCCCGACGAACCAGACCCCGACCGCGCCCCAGACGAGCGCCAGGGCGGTGAGGGTCGACGTGGCGTAGTTCAAGGGCTGGATGGTGGGGTTGCCCGTCCCGCCGGCCGTGCCCGCGAGCGGCAGCACGGCGAGGAGCAGCACGAACGCGCTGATCACGACCCCGGCCTGGACGGGCGGCCACCACCGGTCGGGCACCACCCGGGCGAGACCCCAGGCGGCGAGGGCGACGACGGGTGCCACCACCAGGTCGTGCACGAGGTCCGCCCCCACGAGCCAGGTGGCGAAGCTCCGCCGCGCCTCCCCCGACGAGGTGGCGCCGAGGAAGAGCCACACGCCCCAACCCATGACGACCACGCCCACGCACAGCGACACCCAGAAGCGCGCACCACCGTGCTCGTCGTCCTGCAGCGGGATCCGGTTCACGCGACCTCCAGGCGGGCGACCCACTTGGTCTGCTGCACGCCGGGCCGGTTGGGCCCGATGAGGCGGACCGGGAAGCCGTGGTCCGGGGCGAGCACCTCTCCGCCCACCTCGAGGGCCAGCAGCGTGTCGGGGTCGGCGGCCTGGGCCGAGGAGAGCGGCGACGTCCGCTGGCGCGGATTGTCGTGCAGCGCCACCACCGTGGCCTCGGCACCCTCGCGGGCACCGGCGAGAGCCAAGAGGTCGCGCACCGGCACCCCCCGCCAGCGTTGGTTCGTGCTCCACCCCTCGACGCAGGCGATGGGCAGGGTGGCCTCACGCTGCGGGAGGGACCGCAGGTCGTCGTAGCTCAGCGACAGCGAGCGGGTGACCCCGTCCCCGACCACCTCGAGCCGGTAGGCGGCGAGGTCCACGTCGGTGAGCCCGACGGAGGCCGCGGTCCGGTTGACGGGGAAGCCCTGGGGACCGCTGTCGGGCCGCCGCGGGGCGAGGAAGGCGAGGTGGCGCAGCGGGGCGAACGTCTGGCCCACGGTGAACAGGGCGAGCGCACCGCTCGCCGCGGCGGTCGTGCCGAGGAAGGCCCGGCGGCTGAGGCCGCTCGACGGGGCGGCGTCCTCGACGTCGGTCGGTCCGTTCGCCGGCGGGTTCGCGCGGCGACGGGTGAACACGTCGCGCGTGGTCGCCCACCGGGCCCCGACGTGGACCACCAGCGCCCCCACGACGATCCACGCCGCGGCGTAGTGACCGGTGCGGAAGCTGAAGTCGTAGGGCCGCCAGATGTTCACGTTGCCCACCCCGGTGACGAGCAGGAAGAGGCTGGCGCCGACGAGGGGCAGGAGGGCCAGACGCTCGACCGCCTGCGCCACGGACCGGAAGGGGGGCCAGGCGAAGAGCTTCGGGAAGACCACCCAGAGCTTCGCCAGCAGCAGCGGGATGGCGGCGATGCCGGTGGTGACGTGCAGCCCCTGGTTCAGTCGGTAGAGGCCCGCCGGCCGGGCCGGCCAGTGGAACCACGACGCCGGGTCCTGGACCAGGTGGGACACGACGCCGGTGACGAAGCAGATCGTGAAGCAGGCACCGAGGGCGATGCCCAGCCAGGCGGCGTTCACCTCGTCGTGTTGACGGCTCGCGAACCGGGGCACCCTCACCGCCCGGGACGTGGCGACGGCGCTCACCGCTGGCCTCGCCGCAGCACGGCGAACCAGCGGCCGTCCCGCTCCCAGACATCGTCGACCGCGAGGTCGACGTCTTCGGCGAGCGCGGCCAGGTGGTCGATGGGGACCCGGTCCCAGGCGAACCAGGGCCCGGGCGCACCCGCCACCTCGAGGCGGGCGCTCGTCGGGCGTGCCGGCGTCCCGGGTGGATCGAGTTCTGCGACCACGAGGCCCCCGGGGGCCAGCAGCTCCGTGGACCGGCGCAGCAGCGCCTCGGGGTCGCCGCCGATGCCGAGGTTGCCGTCCAGCAGCAGCACCGTGCCCCACCGGCCGGTGCCGGGGAGCCGGTCGAACACGCTGCGGTGCAACACGAGCGCACCGCGGGGCAGCGCCCACTCGACCGCGGCCGGCGTGATGTCCACGCCGAGCGCGGGGACGCCGCGCCGGCCAAGGGCGACCGTGTGGCGCCCCGGCCCGCACCCGACGTCGAGGACCGGCGGGCGGCAGCGGTCGAGCGCGTCCTCGTCGGCCAGCTCGAGCGGCGCCACCCAGCGTCCTCCGTCGGTGATCTCACCGGCCCCGGTGCGCAGGACGGTGGCGCCCGCCGTGGTGGGTCTCGCGGTCAACGTCGTCGCCGTCACCGGGGCACCGCCAGCGACGCCTCGATCTGCGCGACCAGGGCGGCGGTGCGCGTCCGGGGCGCCGCCGCCGCCACCGCCAGGGCGTCGGGCCAGTGGTCGATGTCGATGAGCTCCGCGCCTCGCCGCACGTCGAGACCGCAGCGCCGGAGCTGCTCGGTCTGGCGGGCACCGGTGTCGTCCCGACTCATGGGGACATCACGGAAGACCGCCCCGTCGGCGCGATGCAGGCCGAGGGCCCACCAGCCGCCGTCGGCGGCCGGGGCGAGGACGGCCCGTCCGGGTCCGATCCCGCCGAGGATCACGGTGATCGCCTCCGGCGTGACCTGGGGCGTGTCCATGCCGATCACGGCCACCGGCCCGCCGACCCGCTCGACAGCGCGGGCCAGGCGCTCGTCGAGGCCGTCGCCCTCTTGTCCCACGACTTCGAAGCCACGCGGCAGCCAGGACCCGACCGATCCGTCCAGGGCGACGACCCGCCGCACGCCGGGCGTGGCCAGCACGGCGTCGAGGGTGTCGCGCAGCGCCGCCTCGGCCAGGGCGGACGCCTGCTCGGGCCGGCAGGGCGGGCACAGCCGGGTCTTGGACCGACCGGCCTGGGGCGCCTTGGCCATCACCACCACCGCGGGCAGCCGGCTCATCGGACCGAGCCCCCAACTCGAAGTGACCCCGCGACCTGCGCCATGTCCCGGACCGTGCGGACCGTGCCTCGCACCGTGCCCGTCACCTTCGACCGCCCCACGCGCGGCGAGTACCCGACGGGGATCTCCTCGATCCTCCAGCCGTCGGCGGCGGCCCGCAGCACCATCTCGAGGGGCCACCCGAAGCGGCGGTCGTCGATCCCCAAGGCCAGCAACGGCTCGCGTCGGGCGGCCCGCAGTGGGCCGAGGTCGTGCAGCGGCAAGCCCGTCCGACGTCGGATGTCGGACGCCAACACCCGGTTGGCCACCCGGGCGTGCAGTGGCCAGGCCCCCGGTTCGGGCTGTCGCGCCCCGAGCACGAGGTCGGCGCGGCCATCGAGGACCGCCTCGGCCGCCCTCGGGAGGTCCGCCCCGCTCATCGAGGCGTCGGCGTCCATGAAGCACACGACCTCGGCACGGGCGGCCACGAGGCCGCGGTGGCAGGCCGCGCCGAAGCCCCGGCGAGGCTCGTGCACCACCTCGGCGCCGTGAGCGCGGGCCACCTCGGCCGACCCGTCGGTCGAGCCGTTGTCCACCACGATCGGGTGGTAGCCGGGGGGCAGGCCGGCGAGGACCGCAGGCAGGGCCTCGGCCTCGTCGAGCACGGGAAGGATCACGTCGGGCATGCGGCGGAACGTAACGACGGGCCCCGGCCCCGAGGCCGGAGTTCGCCTTACGATCCGCGAAACCCGCCGAGAGTCTTACGAGCCGCGAAACATCCGCCGCCCGCCCTCCCCCACGCAGGGGACCGGTCCTACCCTCGCGAGCGTGAGCACCCCCGAACCGGCCCCCGCCGCCGGCGTGTCGGACCGCACGGACGAGCCCGATCCCACCGCCACGGCATCCGTGCTGATGATCGAGGACGATCCGACCGTGGCCGAGATCGTCGTGCGCTATCTCGAACGGGAGGGCTTCGAGGCGAGGTGGGAGTCGAACGGCGCCGTCGGCCTCGCCGTGGCGCTCGATCAGGAGCCCGACCTCGTGGTGCTCGACCTGATGCTGCCCGGCATGGACGGCTACGAGGTGTGCCGGCGCCTGCGCGAGACCTTGCCGGTGCCCATCATCATGCTGACCGCCCGCGGCGACGAGACCGACCGCCTCCTGGGCCTCGAGCTCGGCGCCGACGACTACGTGGCCAAGCCCTTCTCGCCCCGCGAGCTGGTCGCCCGCGTCCGCGCCGTGCTGCGCCGGGCGGGCGGCCAGGTGCTGCCCCCGGCGGGGGCCACCATCGTGCGAGCCGGCACCCTCGTCATCGACCTCGCCGCCCGCCAGGTGACCCGCCGGCGCGGCGGGGACCCTGAGCTGGTGTCACTCACCGCCCGGGAGTTCGACCTGCTCGCCCACCTCTGCACGCACCCCGGGAAGGCGTTCGCCCGCGAGGAGCTGCTCGAGGCCGTGTGGGGCTACACCTACGGCGACGCGTCCACGGTCACCGTCCACGTCCGCCGCCTGCGCGAGAAGATCGAGGAGGACCCCTCGGCCCCTGTGCTCATCCGCACCGTCTGGGGCGTGGGCTACCGGTGGGACGGATGACCCGGGCCGCCTCGCTCGATCGCTGGGCCGCCGGCCTCGCCGTGCTCGGCGGCATCGCGCTACTCATCACCGGCGTGCGCTCCGGCATGGGCGCCGCCGATGCCGCGTCCCTCCTGGCCCTCGGCGCGGGCACGGCGCTCGTCGCCGTCGGCGTCGCCGCGATCCTGTTGGGCCGGTCGCGGACCCGGTCCTTCGCCACGCAGATCACCCTGGTCGCCGTGGTCCCGCTGGCGGCGGCGCTGCTGGCCACCTTCCTCGGCGCCCGTGCGATGTTCTTCTCGCCCCACGACGAAGCCGCCCTGGTGATCCTGCTGCTCGGCGCAGGGACGGTGGCCCTCGTCACCGCCCTCGTGCTGGGCAGCCGGGTCGCCCGCTCGGGCGAGGCCCTCGTGCAAGCCGCCAAGGCGCTCGGCGACGGCGACCGCCTGGCCGTGGGCGGACGGGGGTACGGCTCGGCCGAGCTCGATGCCCTCGCCGAGGAGCTCGACGCCAGCGCCCACCGCCTGTGCGAGGCCAGGCAGCGCGAACAGGCCCTCGAGGACTCGCGTCGAGAGCTGATCGCCTGGGTCTCCCACGACCTGCGCACGCCCCTCGCCGGCATCCGCGCCATCGCCGAGGCCCTCGAGGACGGCATCGTGGACGACCCCGCCACCGTGACCCGCTACCACGCCACCCTCGGACGTGAGGTCGAACGCCTGGGTGCGCTGATCGATGATCTCTTCGAGCTCAGCCGGGCCCAGAGCGGCGTCCTGCGCCTCGAGTGCGAGCGGGTGTCGCTGGACGAGCTCGTGACCGACGCCATCGCCGGGGTGCGACCGGTCGCCGAAGCCAAGGGGGTGGTCGTCGAGGGTCGCCTCCCTGGCGACGGGATGGCGTTGCAGGGCTCGCCGTCCGAGCTGGTGCGCGTGCTTCGGAACATCCTGGCCAACGCCGTCCGCCACACCCCCGCCGACGGCTCGGTGGTGGTCGAGGCCACCGTGGACGGCACCGACGCGCTCGTCTCGGTCGCCGACACCGGCGGCGGGATCCCCGAGGACCACCTCGACCGGGTCTTCGACGCCGGCTTCCGGGGCGACGCCGCCCGCACCCCCGGCACCGGCGGAGGTGCCGGCCTGGGGCTGGCCATCGCCCGGGCCCTGGTCACCGCCCACGACGGCGACATCACCGTGTCGAACGTCGACGGCGGCGCCCGCTTCGTGGTGCGCCTGCCGGTGCACGGCCGCGACGGGGTGGCGGCCCGTTGACGCGCGTGCTCGTCACCGGCGGCGCCGGGTTCATCGGGTCACACCTCGTCGACGCCCTCGTCGCCGAAGGCCATGAGGTCGTCGTGCTCGACGCCTGCCTGCCCGACGCCCACACCGCTCCGCCCGACTACCTGAACCCGGCGGCCGAGTACGTGTGGGGGGACTGCGCCGACCACGAGCTCGTGCGCCGGGTGGCGGCGGGGTGCACGCTGGTGAGCCACCAGGCGGCCATGGTCGGCCTCGGGGTCGACTTCGCCGACGTGGCCACCTACTGCCGCCACAACGACCTCGGCACCGCGGGCCTCCTGCGGGCGCTGCACGACGACGGCTTCCAGGGCCGCCTGGTCCTGGCCAGCTCGATGGTGATCTACGGCGAGGGCCGCTACGCCTGCCCCACCCACGGGCCCACGCCCGCACCGCCGCGGCGGGTCGACGACCTCGACGCCGGCGCCTGGGAGCCCCGCTGCCCGCGCTGCGACCGAGCCCTCGACCCCCGGACCGTCCCCGAGGATGCCCCGGCGGACCCCCGCAACGTCTACGCCGCCACCAAGCTGCACCAGGAGCACCTGGTCGCCTGTTACGAGCGCGAGCACCCGGGGACCGTGGCCATCGCCCTGCGGTACCACAACGTCTACGGCCCACGGATGCCCCGGGACACGCCCTACGCGGGCGTGGCGAGCATCTTCCGCAGCGCCCTCGAGCGCGGCGAGGCCCCCCGCCTGTTCGAGGACGGCGGGCAGCGCCGCGACTTCGTCCACGTCCACGACGTGGCCCGCGCCAACCTCGCCGCCCTCACCGCGCCGGCGCCCCCGTCGCGGGCGTTCAACGTGGCCAGCGGCACCCCCCACACCGTCGGCGAGATGGCCGGCGCGCTCAGTGCCGCCTTCGGCGACGACGCCCCCGAGCCCGAGGTGGTGGGCGGGTACCGGCTCGGCGACGTCCGCCACGTGGTGGCCTCCCCGGAGCGGGCCGCCGCCGAGCTCGGCTACCGCGCCGGCATCAGCTTCGACGACGGCATGCGTGAATTCGCGTCGGCGCCCCTGCGCTGAGGAGGAAGGATCCGAGTGCTGCGATCAAAAGCCCGAACCGAGCAAGCCCACCCCGCGGAGCAGGAAGGCCACGGCGGCCTCCGCCGACGCCCGGTCAGCGCGGAGCTCGTCGTAGGCGAGGACCGCACCGAACGGCGCGTTCCAGTAGGAGGAGTCGCCGGGGCGGTCGGCGTCCCACGGCCCCACGTACAGGTAGGGCTGGGCGCTGAAGCCGTCCCCAGGGGAGGCGCCCAGGTTCACCCGCCGCCCGGGCGCGGCGGCGACATCGACGCCGGCGTCGAAGTGCTCGGGCCAGAGCTGCAGGACCGACGGGGTGGCGTCAGCACCGAGCCCGACCACGGCGGCATCGATCGCCCCCCAACCGAGCCGGTACCACTCGGCCAGGACGGCGGCGGCGTCAGGATCGACGGCCAGTGGCGCCGTGACGTCGCCGACCGGCGGCGTGTCGTGGCCGGCCTCGAAGGGTGCGTCCAGATCGACCTCGACCAGCGCGGCGGCTTCCGCCAAGGTCGCGCTGCGGAGATCGAGCGCGGCGGTCGTGTTGGTGTCACCCGTCCGCTCGCGCGCCAGGTGGGTGCCGGCGACCCGGACCACCTCGTGCTCGGGCCCGCACGCAGGGGTCCCGAAGCCGCCCGGCGTGGCCCGCAGGCCGAACTTCCCGCTCAGCGCGAAGCGGCGCCGGGCGAGGACGTGGGTGGCGACCCGCTGGAGGGCGTCGCGCGTGCTGGCGTAGGTCTCGGGCAGCGGGTGGAGGCTCGTCACGATGGAGCGAACCCGCTGGCGGCGCCGTTTCTTCCGAACCTGGCGCCAGGGAATGCCCGTTGGCCCGACAGGGTTCCCAGCAGGGTGCGACTTCCACGCCTTCGTCTGCTGGCCCTCGTCGCCGCCCTCGCCTTGGGCGCCGCAGCATGCGGTGGTGGCGGTGGTGGTGGTGACAGCTCAGACGAGGCCGGTCCCTTCACCGCCCCCACGTTGGGAGGTGGCGAGCTCGCCTCCAGCTCCTTCGACGGGCAGGACACGGTGCTGTGGTTCTGGGCGCCGTGGTGCACGACGTGTCGTGGCGAGGCGGACGACGTCGTGGCATCGGCTGCTGCGCTCGAGGGGTCCGTCGAGATCATTGGCGTGGCGGGCCGGGGCGACGTCCCGGAGATGGAGGACTTCCTGTCCGACACGGGCACCGGTGACCTCACCCACGTCGTCGACGCCGATGGAGCGATCTGGTCCGACTACGGCGTGGCCTCCCAACCTGCCTACGCCTTCATCGACGACAGCGGTGACGTCGAGGTCGTGCTCGGTGCGCTCGGCGCCGACGGCCTCACCGAGCGCATGCAGGCCCTCGCCGACGCCTGAATCCGAACGGCCCTCGAGAGAGATCCTGCGCCGCCGCCGGCGTTCAGCCGGCTTCGGGGAGGCGGACGCCGTGGGCCATGCGCACCTCGCGCACGTCACGGACCCGGCCGAACCCCTTGATGCGCCGCGTGCCCCGGTCGACCACCTCGACCCAGCCCGGCGCCATGAGGGCGACCTCGCCGTCGGCGAGGATCTGGCCGGGGCGGGCCTGGTCGCTCAGTCGGGCGGCGAGGTTGACGGGGCGACCGATGTAGTCGTCACCCTCGAACAGGAGGCACTCACCCGAGGCGATGCCCGCCCGCACCGGCAGGGGGCAGTCGTCCAGGCGGGCCAGCAGCTCGCTGACCGCGGCCACCATGGGACCGGGGTCGGTGCTCACCAGCATCACGCCGTCGCCGAGCCACTTGGCGATACGCACCCCTCGGCGGGCGGCGAGCTGGCGGGCGCACGTGCGGAACTCGCCGAGCACCTCCACGGCCTGCTTGGCGCCCTCGGCCTCGGTGAAGGCGGTGAACCCGCAGAGGTCGAGGAAGGCGAAGGTGCGCTCGACCGCCTGGGGCCCCGACGAGTCGGGCAGGAACTCGGGCAACTCCATCCCCGACACGCCGGCCTCGAACCCGTCGTCCCCCGTAGGGACGGCGGCGCTCCGGGCGGCGGCGAGGGTGGTGGAACGGCTCATCTGCTAACCAAAGCTAGCAGCGGGCAGCCTCCGGACAGCAGACATTCCGTAAACAGTTCGTAACATCCCGCTGACGTCCGTCCCAGGGAGGGGCGCCCGTGGGCTAGACCAGCGCCGTGGCCGAGCGGCAGCACCTCCGGTCGTCGATCGTGGTGGTCGCCGCCTGCCTGGTGGTCACGGCGGCCGTGTTCGCCCTCGACGCCGCCCGGGCCGACGACCGCTACCGCAGCCACGTGGACTTCTCGATGGACGTCGTCCTCCCCAGTGCCCACTGGGACCCCGAGGTCGCGGCGCTCGCCCCCGACGAGGCCATGGCAGGTGCGATCGCCTTCGCCGGGAGCGACCGGGTGCGCGGGTCGGTCGAGACCGAGCTGACCTACGACCACTCGCTGGACGTCGAAGCGGTCGACGACCACGTGCTGCGCTTCACCGCCGAGGCCGACGACCCCGCCCTCGCCGTGAACGCCGCCACCGCGGCGGCCGCCATCTTCGGCCAACAGCGCGTCGAGGTGGCCCAGGCGGAGGCCCGGGAGGCGCTGCCGACACTGAGAGAGCAGGCCGACGCCGCGACCGGCGCCGACGCCGAGGTGGCCCAGGGCCGACTCGGCGCTGCGGAGGACACCGTCGAGCTCGGCCCCGCCGGCGGCCCGGTCGCCGAGGCGGCGGTGCCTTGTTGCCCGGTGGCCCGCCCCGTGCTCCCGGCGACGGGCCGCGGGGCGCTCCTCGGGCTGCTCCTCGGACTGGCGGTGGTCGGGGTCTGGTGGTTCGAGCGGACGCGGGCCCCGGCCCTGGCCGGGGGGCCGACCAGGGCCCCAGCCACCGTCGGCGCCCCCGTCGGCGAGGGCAACGGCGCCACGGCCACCGACGAGAGCGGCACCACGGAGAGCGTCACCATCGGGCCCGACGAGTCGCCCCAGCCGGGCGGCGATGCGCCCCCGCCCGCGCTCCCCTGGCGGTGGCTCGGGCCGGCGGTCGTGTCGGCCCTCGTGGCCGGCCGCGCGCTGTACTACGCCGTCCTGGGACCGAGGCTCATCCTCGACGACTGGCTGCTGGTCTACCGCCACCAGGAGCTCGGCCTGCTGCACACCGTCCCGGAGTTCACCCGCACCGAGCTGCCCGTGAAGTGGGCCTGGCTCACCACCCTCTTCGGGCTGGCCGACGGGCGACCCCTGGTCCTGTTCGCCCTGGTGACCCTGCTCAACCTGGCTGCTGCCCTCGCGCTCTACTACGCGCTCGCCCGCTTCTTCCCGGCGCCGGTCCCCGTGCTGGTGGCCGGGCTCTGGGTGCTCACCGCCAACCACAGCGCCCTGACCGTGTGGGCCGCGGCCAGCCAGGGTGTGGTGTCCCTGGCGCTCTGTTGCGTCGGCGTGCTGCTGGTGTCCAAGGGACGCTGGCTGGTCGCGCTGCTCGCTTTCGCGGCCTCGATGCTGGCCTACGAGTTCACCATCCCGATCTGCTTCGCCGCCGCAGTCCTGGTGGGCGGAACCCTGGCGCCGCCCCGCCCCGAGCTCCCGATCGTGCGCTCGCTGCGTCCCTGGCACCGGGCGGTCATGGTGGGCGGGATGGGGCTCGTGGTCTGGTGGATCGCCGAGCATCCCAAGTATCCGGTGGCGTGGCGGCCGCCGAGCGCCTGGGACACCTGGGCCGGCCACGTCTCCTCGGGTCTCCTGTCGACCGACGACACGTCCGGGCTCCTCCTGCGCGCGCTCGAGGTCGGGGTCGCGGTCGGGATCGTGTGCTGCCTCGTCGCCTGGTGGCAGGGCGATCGCGGCCGGGACCGGGGCCCCACCCTCGTCCTCAGCGGCACGGCCGTCATGGCCCTCGGCCTGGTGACCACGCTGCTACTCCCCGGGGACACCGTCGGGCTGTCCAACCGCCTCTACGGGGCCTCGGCGGTCGGCACCGCCATGGTGCTGACGGGCATCGCCCTGACGGTGTGGCACCGCCTGCGCACCGTGGGCCTTGCCCTCGCGGTCAGCCTCGTCACCCTCTGCGTCGTCGGCCAGGTCATCGGATTGCGGGCCGCCCACCGCGGCGGCGAGGACGTGCTCGCCCTGCTGCGCCACCTCGAGCGCATCTCCGACGACCCCGCCGACACCTCGTTCCTCGTCGAGCCCCGTCCGGAGCACGACGGCTTCTACGCCGTCGACCACTTCTTCGGGGTGTACCCCTACCGCCTCACGTACCCGGGCGGCGACGGGACCCTCCGTCTCGCCATCGACACCGACGAGTTCGAGCAGCCCGAGCCCGGCGAGGTGCAGGTGCGGTGGGACGAGGTGCTCGGCGACGACCGCTGAGCCGACCGGTCAGAGCTGGTCGTCCTCGGCCAGGTGGTCGATCACGACGTCGTCACGCTCCCAGTCGCCGTGGCGGTGCGCGGCCCGGCCGACCAGGTGCGCCGACACGGGCGCGGTGACGAACTGCAAGATGATGGTGAGCACGAGCAGGGTGATGGCGCCGGCGCTGTTGATGTGGAACATGGCCCCGGTGGCCACCAGGAGAAGGCCGAGCGTGCCCGGCTTCGTGGCGATGTGCATGCGGGTCATCAGGTCGCTGAAGCGGACCTGGCCGATGCCCGACAGGGCGCCGAAGGCGGCCCCCACCAGGATGAGGAAGCTCCCGACGACGTCGCTCACCGGCGCCGGCCTCCCTCGATGAAGCGGGCGAACGCCGACGTGCCGAGGAAGGCCACCAGCGCCACCACCACCCCGACGGTGAGGTAGGTGCTGCGGCCGGTGTAGGCGCCCCAGGCGGCCATGGCGGTGACCACGATGGTGAGGAGGCCGTCGAGCGACACCACCCGGTCGGCCAGGGTCGGGCCGATCACCAGCTTGGCGAGGAAGCCGGCGCCGCCGATGGCGAGCAGCACGAGTGCGGCGGCGATCACGGCGAGGCCTCCCCATCCGACCCATCCGACCCATCCGACCCATCCGACCCATCCGACCCGCCCGATCCCTCCGACCCGCCCGCACTGCCGGCGCCGTCGAGCACTGCGGGGTCGCCACAGACCCGGGCCACGTCCTCGGCGGTCCCGAAGGCGCGCACGGCACGTCGCTCGAGGTCCTCCACGTCGGCGACCGCGGAGGCCTCGTCGGTGAAGGAGAGGACGTGCACGTACAACAGCGCCGGTCGGCCGCGGGCGTCGATGGTGAGGGTCCCCGGGGTCAAGGTGATGGCGTTGGCGATGATGGTGGCGAGGCGACCGGACCGGGTGCGCAGCCGCACGGCGACCACGGCGGGGCGGATCTGCGACCGGGTCCGGGGCAAGAGCACCTCGCGCGCCACTGCCACGTTGGTGATGACCAACTGCCAGAGGAACCACACCAGGAACGAGATTGCGGCCACGGGGCGCACGACGATCGGGTCGTCGTTGGAGGTCGCCGGCGGAAAGACGAGGACGAGCCCGACGGCCACGACCACGCCGGTCAGCACGTTGGCCAGGCTCAGGTCGCCCCACAGCAGCACCCACATGACCGTCAACCACGTGGCGATCACGGCCCGGCCGGCGGTGACGCGGCCCCCGCTCATCCGAGGACCGCCGTCCGGTAGGCGACGGGGTCGAGCAGGTCGACCGCCGCCCGTTGGCAGAGCTCGTAGAGGGGCCCGGCGAACAGGGCCAGGGCCACCGTGCCCACCACCAGGGCGCCGGTGGACACCACCATCGGGACGGTGCCACCGAAGCGCGCCGTGGCCGCGTCACCGGGCTCGAGCACCACCTCGGGCGTGCCCCAGAAGGCGCCGCCCCAGATCTTGGTCATGGAGTAGAGGGTCAGGACGCTCACGGCCAGGCTGGCCGCGACCACGGCCCACGCCTTCTCGTCGAAGCCGGCCTCGACCACGGCCAGCTTGGCCACGAAGCCGGAGAACGGCGGGATGCCGGCGAGGCTCAGCGCCGGCAGCAGGAAGATCCAGCCGAGCACCGGGAACTTCCGGGCCAGGCCGCCGATGCGCGTCAGCTGGGCCGAGCCGGCGGAGTGGTCGACCATTCCGGCGCTCAGCAGCAGGGTGCTCTTGAGGACGATCTGGTTGACCACGAACAAGATGGCGGCGGCGACGCCAGCCACGGTGAACAGGGCGAGGCCGAGGATCATGTACCCGATCTGGCTGACGATGTGGAAGCTCAAGATGCGCTTCATGTCGTTCTGGGCGATGGCGCCGAGGACGCCGATCACCATGGTGAGCCCGGCGATGACGAGCAGGAAGCCGATGGGTCGATCCGCTTCCGGCACGATCAGCGTCTGGGTCCGGATGATGCAGTAGACGCCGACCTTGGTGAGTAGGCCTGCGAACACGGCCGTGACCGCGGTCGGCGCCGTCGGGTAGCTGTCGGGTAGCCAGAAGAAGAGAGGGAAGACCGCGGCCTTGATCCCGAAGACCACGAACATCATCAGGGCGAACGCGAGGCGGAGGCTGGGCGACAACGACCCCATGCCCTCGGCCAGGTCGGCCATGTTCACGGTGCCCAGCGCGGCGTACAGCAGGCCGAGCATCCCCACGAACAGCACCGACGCCACGAGGTTGATGACCACGTAGGTCATGCCCGACCGCACCTGGTCGGCGCGCCCGCCGATGGTGATCAGCACGTAGCTCGCGGTGAGCATCATCTCGAAGGCCACGAACAGGTTGAACAGGTCACCGGTGAGGAACGACAGGGCGACCCCCGCGGCCAGCACGAGGTAGACGGGGTGGAAGCCGGGCTGCTCGCGCTCGGTCCCGGGCTGGCCGATGGCGAAGATGAGCACGGCCACGAGCACGGGCGACGCAACGGCGAGGAGCAGCGCGCTGAAGCGGTCGGCCACGAGCGAGATGCCGACCGGCGCCTCCCAGCCCCCCATGAACGCCGCGGCGGGACCGTCCTGATCGACCCCCACGAGGATGGCGACCGAGACCGCAGTTGTGATGCTGAGCACACCGATCCCGATGGCCCGCTGGAGCCACCGCCGCCGTGCCGCCGCCATGGAGAGCCCGGCCCCCAACAGCGGGAGGACCACGGGCAGCGGCAACAGGACGCGCATCACCCCTCCTCCCCGGTCGTCTCGCCGCCGCTGTCGGCGTCGACGGTCGCGGCCGACAGCGCCTCCTGGTCCACGACCTCCTCGTCGACGGCACCTTCGCCCTCCCGGGCGATGCGTCGATCCTCGACGTCGTCCTCGACCAGGTCGTCGCCGGTGAGCTGCCAACTGCGGTAGGCCAGCGCCAGCAGGAAGGCCGTCACGCCGAACGAGATCACGATGGCGGTGAGGGCCAGTGCCTGCGGCATCGGGTCGGCGGGGCGGCTCGAGCCGATCGAGCCGACGAAGGGGGCGACGCCCCGCCGTTGACCCGAGAGCATCAGGAGCAGGTTGGCGCCGTGGCCGAGCAGGCCGAGCCCGATGATGATGCGGCTCAGGCTGCGCTGGAGCAGCAGCCAGGTGCCGAGCGAGAAGAGGGCCGCCGCGCTGACGGCGAGCACGAGGCTCATCGGTCCCGCTCGTCCCGGAGCAGCCACGGGGCGCCGAACAGCGGCAGGCGCTCGCCGAACGCGACCAGCAGGAGCAGCACCATGCCCACGACCACGAAGGCGACCCCGACGTCGAAGAAGAGTGCGGTGTTGACGTGCGCCTCGCCGAGGATCCCGAGGTGGAGGTCGAGCTTGGCGTGCTCCATGAGCTGGCGGCCGAACACCAGGGGCAGGAGCAATGTCGAGGCGGCGATCACCAGGCCGGTGCCCAGCAGCGTCCACGGGCGGACGGGCAACGTGTCGCGCACCTCGTCGATGCCGCCCGCCACGTAACGCAGGGAAACCGCTGCGCCCGCCACGAGTCCGCCGACGAAGCCGCCGCCGGGACGGTTGTGGCCCGTGAACAGGAGGAACAGGCCGAGCAGGAGCGCCGAGTGGAACACCAGGCGCACCACCACGTCGAGGATCAGCGACCGCCTCACGAGCGACCTCGCGCCTCGTCGGCGTCACGGGCGGCCCGCGCCGGGGTGAAGGAGCGGTCCTCGTGGCGCTCGCGCCGCGAGAGACGGGCGAGCGCGTACACGCCGATCGATGCGACGGCGAGCACCGTGATCTCTCCCATGGTGTCGAACCCGCGGATGTCGACGAGCACCACGTTGACGACGTTGCGCCCGCCGCCCTCCTCGAGGGCCCGCTCGATGAAAGCGCTCGAGATGCTCGGGTCGACTCGGGCGTCGCCGGCCACGAGGAGGAAGCCGAGCACGAACAGCCCGACCAGCCCGGAGACGACCAGGCGCAGCGTCCGCCCGAAGGGGGTGGCACGGACGCCGAAGCGCTGCGGCAGGTGGCGCAGGACCAGGACGAACACCACGGCGCCGATGGTGTCGACGCAGACCTGGGTGAGCGCGAGGTCCGGAGCCCCCTGGAGGACGAAGACCAGCGCCATGCCGAAGCCCACGGCCCCGAGGCACAGCACCGCCGCCATGCGCTGGCGCACCACGGCGGCCGCGGCGCCGCCGCACACGAGCAGCGCGGCCGCCGCCCAGTCGCCCGGACCGGACGTGAGGGGCGGCAGAGCCGGCGCCGGACCCTGGAGCAGCGCCCACCCGGGCACGACGGCCGCGGTCGTGAGGATGACCGCCAGGTAGACCGGGAGCGAGCCCGACTGCATGACCCCGGTGACGCGGTCGGCCACGCGGTTGAGCGTGCGCATGGTACCGAGGTAGGCGACGTCCCCGTCGACCGGGTGGGGCAGGGCCCGCTGCAGTCGGGCCACGACCGGCCCGCCTACCACGAGCAACACCCCGAGCAGCACGGTCAGGCCGGAGAGCGCGAGGGCCGGGTTGAACCCGTGCCAGATGGCCAGGTGCACGTGCTCCACCCCGGGGTCGATGCTGTGCGCGGCGGCGCCCACCATCCCCGAGGCCAGGTTCGGCACGAGGCCGAGCACCACGGTGAGGGCCCCGAGCACCGCGGCCGGCAGCCAGAACGCCGTGGCGGGGGCCGGCGGTGGTTCGATCGGCACGGGGCCTTCCACCACGTCGCGCTCGCTCAGCACGCCCGGCCGGAAGGCGCCGAGCAGCAGGCGAGCGGTGTAGGCGAACGTGAGCACCGAACCGGCGACGATGCCGGCGAGCACCAGTGCGCTGCCGGCGAGCTCGCCGTGCACCCAGGCGTCGTAGGCGAGCTCCTTGGCCACGAACCCGAAGAGCAGTGGGATGCCCGCCATGGACGCGCCCGACAAGAGGGCCACGACCAGGGGACCCCGCCACCCGGGCCCGTAGGCGCCCAGGGCGCGGATGTCGCGCGTGTGGGCCTGGTGGTCGATGACGCCCACCACGAGGAAGAGGCCGGCCTTGAACAGGGCGTGGGCCAGCAACAGCGTCACCCCGGCGACCGTGGCCTCGGGAAGGCCCGCCCCGAACAGCACCACCATGAAGCCGAGCTGGCTGACCGTCCCGTAGGCGAGGATGCGCTTCAGGTCGTACTGGCGCAGCGCCCTCCAGCCGCCGGTGAGCATCGTGATCAGCCCGACACCGATCACCAGCGGCCGCCAGATCCCGTCGCCGGCGAAGATCGGCGCCAGGAGGGCGATCAGGTACACGCCGGCCTTCACCATGGTCGCCGAGTGCAGGAAGGCGCTCACCGGCGTCGGCGCCACCATGGCCCCCGGAAGCCAGGCCGAGAACGGGAACTGCGCGGACTTGGTGAACGCGCCGAGGAGGACGAGCACGACCGCGACGTCCACCACCGTGCCGGTCGGGGGCGAAGCCGCCAGCGCGGCGAGGTCGTAGGTGCCGGCGGACTCCCCGATCAACACGAAGCCGCCCAGCATGGCCACGCCGCCGGCGCCCGTCGTCAGCAGAGCCTGGAGGGCGGAGGCTCGGGCCTTGGGGTCGCGGTCGGTCCACCCGATGAGGAGGTACGACGTGACCGACGTCAGCTCCCAGGCCAGGTAGAGCACGAGCAGGTTGGCCGCCGTGACGACGCCGAGCATGGCGCCGGTGAACAGCAGCAACAGCCCGGCGAGGCGGTGTAGGCCTTCACGGTCCGGGGCGAAGTACTGGCGGGCGTACGCCTGGACGAGGAACCCGATCCCCGTGATCAACAGGAACATCAGCAGGGCGAAGCCGTTCAGGCGCAGGTCGATCGACAGCCCGAGGGCGGGGACCCAGGTCCACTGCTGGGCGACGACCTCCCCGTCGATCACCTCGGGGTAGCGCGCCGCGGCCCACACGAAGCCGGCGAGCGGCGCCAGGGCCGCGACGGCGAAGGCCCGCCGACCGAGGCGGTGGCCCGCGGCGACGAGGGCCAGACCCAGTGCCACATGGAACAGCAGCACGGCGGTCAGCGGAGGCTCCTCGGAGTCGGGTCGGTCGGGGTCGCTCGGGACGGATCAGGCGTCCGGCCCGGCGAAGGCGGAGAGTACGAAGGAACGGTTTCGGCTCGGTTCCGGGATTGAGTCCGGAATGTGACGGCTCGTTCCGACCGGGTGAGGTGCCCCGGCCCGTGTGGGCCGGGGCACCTCCCGGGCGTCGGGCGCTCGCTAGAGGGCGTCGCTCCCGCGCTCGCCCGTGCGGATCCGGACCACCTCGCCGACATCGAGGACCCAGAGCTTGCCGTCGCCGATCTCGCCCGTGGCCGCGCTGGCCACGATGGCGTCGACGACCTTGGTGGCGTCCTCGTCATCGACCACGACGTCGAGCTTCACCTTCGGCACGAAGTCGATCTTGTACTCCGAGCCCCGGTAGGTCTCGGAGTGGCCGCCCTGGCGACCGAAGCCCCGGACCTCCGAGACGGTGATGCCCACCACGCCGGCCGCCTTGAGGGCGTCCTTCACGTCGTCGAGCTTGTACGGCTTGATGATGGCGGTGACGAGTTTCATCGGTCGCCGTCCTTTCTGGGATCTGTCCCGTTGTGCGCCATCACATGCGCTCCATGGTCTGCGTGCCGCCGTGGTAGGCGGTCTCCGAGTGCTCTTCGAGATCGAGCCCGGTGAGCTCGGTCTTCTCGCTCACCCGGATGCCCAGGGTCGCGTCCAGCACCTTGAACAGCAGGAAGGTCACCACGAACGAGAACACGATGACCACACCGTTGGCCAGCGCCTGCTCGCCCAGGAGCTCGAGGCCCCCGCCGTAGAACAGGCCCTCCTTGAACTCGCCCCCGAAGAACTCGGGATCGGCGAAGAGCCCGATCAGGAGCGAGCCCACGAGGCCGCCCACGAAGTGCACGCCGACGACGTCGAGGGCGTCGTCGTAGCCCGCCTTGAACTTCAGCCCCACGGCGAAGCTGCACACGATGCCGGCGATGAGCCCGATCCAGATGGGCGACATGCCCGCCACGAAGCCGGCACCGGGGGTGATGGCCACGAGCCCGGCGACGATGCCGGAGGCCACGCCGAGGTTGGTGAAGTGCCCGTCACGGATGCGCTCCACCACGGCCCAGGCCAGACCGGCGGCCGCCGCAGCCAGGAAGGTGTTCATGAAGGCCTGGATGGCGACCCCGTTGGCGGCGAAGGCCGAGCCGGCGTTGAAGCCGAACCAGCCGAACCAGAGGATGCCGGTGCCCAGCATGACCAGCGGCATCGAGTGGGGCGGGTGGCCCTCACCCGGCCAGCCCTTGCGCTTGCCCAGGGCCAGGACTCCGGCCAGTGCAGCGATGCCGGCGTTGACGTGGATGACCGTGCCGCCGGCGAAGTCGAGCGAGCCACGCGAGCCGAGCCAGCCGGTCAGGCCCTCGCCCCACACGCCGCCGTAGATCCAGAAGGACACCGGGCAGTAGACGAGGACGAGCCACAGCGGGACGAAGAGCGCCCACGCCGAGAACTTCATGCGGTCGGCGACCGCGCCCGAGATGAGCGCCGGGGTGATCACCGCGAACATGCCGAGGAAGATCACCGCCAACAACGTCGATCCGCCACCCTCGTCGGTGATGGTCAGGTCGCTGAGGAAGAACCAGTCGAAGTTGCCGATGACCGATCCGGCCCCGCTGTAGGCGAGGGAGAACCCGGCGATCACCCACACGAGCGGGATGACCAGCAGGCACCAGAAGTTCATCATCAACATGTTGAGGACGTTCCGACTGCGGTCCATGCCCCCGTAGAACAGGGCCAGTCCCGGCGTCATGAACAGGACGAGCGCTGACGACGTCAGCACCCATGCGGCGTCTCCGGTATCCATCAGCGAACCCCTTCCGTGCGCTGCGTCTCGGGCGGTGCGGTCATGTCGTTGCCTCCGGGTCGTCGGACGCACGAAAGGTACGAGTCAGTTGTTTCCCGAGTGTTTCCTCGGGGTGAATGGACCCTGTCCAGCGCGGAGCGCACCGAGCCGGTGCGCTCGTGGTCAGGGTTGGGCGGGCACGCCACTCGGCGCGTCGCGAGAATGCTCATTCGTCTCTCCAAAGGTCTCAGGCCACCGCGGCGGTGACGAGGAAGGCGACGCCGGGGGGCTCCCCGGCGTCGTCACACCACGGAGCCGAGCGGCGGGCCGCGCGGGACCTGAAAGGGACGAATCGGGCGCGGCCGCGACCCGGTCCGACCGCCGGCGAGACGACACCACCGCGTCGCGATCACGACCGACGCCATCGCGAGCACGCCGAGCGCCGGCGCGACCCGGTGCGTGTCCGGGCCCCGCACCGGAGAAGGTGCACGTACCGCCGCGACGACTGCGCGCTCGGTGTGGCCGGAACGGTCCGGGAGCCAGCTCGGTCCGTCGGCGCGGATCGCCGCTCCGCCCATCGCCGCCACCCCGAGGGCGACCACCAGCGCGGCCGCCAGGACGACCGGACGAGGCCGGTGGTGGGGCACGGCCCACCGCTTCCGTGATCGGCTCACGACGGGAGGCCGCCCAGCACGCCCACGGCGAGGAGGTAGCCGCACCCACGCACGGTGTGGACCCGCACCCCGAGGTGGTCGACCTTGCGGCGCAGGCGGGCGACCCCGCGGTCGAGCGCCCGCTCCTCGACGTCCTGGTCGGGCCACACCGCCCCGAGCAACTCGTGGCGGCCCACGAGGCGACCGGGTGGCTCGAGCAGTCGCGCCGCGAGGGCCTGCTCGACCGGGGCGAGGGCCACCCAGTGCGCACCTCGCCAGAGCAGGCCCCCCTCGTCGAGGTGGACGGCATCCGGGGGGGCGCTCGCTCGACGGAGCGCTTCGATCCGATGGTGGAGATCCACGGGGTCCGCCGGGGTGCGGATCCAGTCCTCACGTGGGTCCCCGCCCTCCGGCGGCGTCGCGCCGGCCGCCACCAGGAGGAGCCGGGGGACGCCCTCGGCGGCGAGGCGGTCCCGCTCGACCCGTTCACTCGGCCAGCGCACCAGAACGACGTCGGCGACGACGCCCGTCGGGGCCAGGAGGGACATGGCCGGGACGCTACGGAGACCGGGTCTCCGCCCTGTCGCGGAGAGATGACCGCTTCATGGCCATACTCTTTCGGCTTTCTGACCTCCCCGGGGCGCTGGGCGGTGCCTCGAGCCGGGGCGCGGAGCGGGTGCGGGCCCGAAGGCCCGCACCCGTCCCGGACGCTGCTGTGGTGCGGAGGTGACGACTACTTGTGGGTCATCTCCACGCCGGACGGATCGTGGGTCTGCTGCTCCTCGAGGCCAGGGACGTGCGAGCCCATGAACTCGGGGTAGGCGAGCATGCCCATCTCGGGCAGATCGAGGCCCTCGATCTCGTCGGCCTCCTTGCTGCGGATCCCACCCTTCATGACCGCGTTCTGGATCTTGAAGAAGGCGTAGGCCACCCCGAAGATCACCGTGCAGATCACGAGGGCGCCGATGGCCTGCGAGGCCAGCTGCTTGGCGCCGTCCGAGGTGTCGTAGAGGATGCCGGTGATGCCGGTGACCTCGGTGCCGTTCCAGCCGGCGCCGTACTGGCCGTCGGCGAAGATCCCCACGCAGAGCACACCGAAGATGCCGCCCACGCCGTGGACCGAGATGGCGCCCACCGGGTCGTCGATGCCGCGCTTCTCGAAGAAGCCCAGCGACACCGGGATCAGCAGGCCGGCGATGATGCCGATGACCGCTGCCGCCCAGGGCTGCACGAAGGCGCACGGGGCGGTGATGGCCACGAGGCCGCCGAGCATGCCGTTGACCATCATGCCGGGGTCCGGCTTCTTGTCACCGCGGCTCATCATGAAGAACATCGCCGTGGTGGCACCGAAGGCGGCGGCGAGGGCGGTGTTCAGGGCCACGACGGCGAAGCGGGTGTCGGTGGCCGCGAACGTCGAGGCGGCGTTGAACCCGAACCAGCCGAAGAGCAGGATGAAGGTGCCCAGCATGGCCATGGGGATGTGGTGGCCCGGCATCACGTTGGCCGAGCCGTCCTCGTTGAACTTGCCGATGCGGGCCCCGAGGACCAGTGCACCGGCGAGGCCGGCCACACCACCGACGGCGTGCACCACGCCGGAGCCGGCGAAGTCCACGTAGCCGGCGCCCAGGTCCATGGAGTTGCCGAGCTGGGCCAGCCAGCCGCCGCCCCACGTCCAGGCCCCGAACAGCGGGTAGTAGATGGCGCCGCAGAAGAGGCCCCATCCCACGAAGGCGCTCCACTTCCACCGCTCGGCCATGGCCCCGGTGGGGATGGTCGCCACGGTGTCCATGAAGGCCACCATGTAGAGGAAGAAGGCCATCGCTCCGGCGGTGTAGAAGGCGGAGCCGCTGCCGGCCCAGCCTCCCTGCCACAGGAAGACCCACTCACCCGAGCCGATGAGGTTCGTGCCCGTCGGCGTATCCATGCCGATGAGCGGGAGGCTGTAGCCGCCGAACATCAGGGGGTAGCCGACCAGGAAGAACGCCACGAAGCCGAGGCCGAAGATGGCGAAGTTCGTGGAGACCACGTGCGAGGCGTGCTTGGCCCGGCAGAAGCCGGTCTCGACCAGGGCGAACCCGGCCTGCATGAAGATGACGAGGATGGCGCCGATGACGACCCAGAGCAGGTTCAGCTGGATGCCGAGATCGGTCACTGCCTCGACGGGGTCGACGTCCTGAGCGCCGGCCGCCACCGAGGTCAGGAGGACAAGTGCGCCGGTGATGCCGGCGCCCACCAGGAGCTTCTTCTTCATCGACACGCTCCCCTCGTGCGTGACCTCGTGGTACGAGGTGCTGACATGTCCGATTCCTTTCGTTGGTTCCACCACGCGGGCAGTTCGCCCGCTCGGAAGGAACCTAGGTAGGGCCGATCACGAGACAGTGACGCCGATGTGAACGGCTCCACACAGGCGTCTCGCGGTCCTGTCCCGCGTTCCTTTCGCCTTTCTTTCGCATCTCGGGACCGACCGCAGGAACGTCGACGCAACGAGGAAGAGGCGCCCGCGTCGGGCGCCTCTCTTCGTACTTCCGTGCTGGATCGACTCGTGCCCGGGCGCGGCCGGCGGGCCGCGGCGATCAGATCGCGTCGACGCCCTGCTCGCCCGTGCGGACGCGGACGACGCGCTCGAGGGGCATCGACCAGACCTTGCCGTCGCCGATCTTGCCCGTCTTGGCCGCCTCGGTGACCACCTCGACCGCCCGGTCCGCGTCGCCGTCATCCACGATGAGGTCGAGGCGGATCTTGGGGACGTACTCGACGGTGTACTCGGCCCCGCGGAAGGTCTCGGTCCGGCCCGCCTGGCGGCCGTAGCCCTGCACCTCGCTCACCGTGAGCCCGGCGATCCCGGCCCCCAAGAGCGCCTCACGCACCTCTTCGAGCTTGAAGGGCTTGATGATCGCGGTCACGAGCACGGGCATGGGGTCTCCAGGATGAGCGAGAAGAGGAGAGCGGTTTCGACCGACCGCTCCGGCAGGTTCAGGCGCCGTCGGCCATCTGGCCGTTCGCACGCGTCCGACGCTCGAGCAGGTAGCCGCGTGAGCGCACGGTGCGGATGGCGAGGCCGACGGGCTCGAGTCGACGCCGGAGGCGCAGCACGTGGACGTCCAGGGCGTTGCGACCGGGAGCGCCCGACGGCCAACCGGCACGGGCGAGTGCCTCCCGACTCACGACGGCGCCGAAGCGCTCCAGCAAGGCGGCGGTCAGGCGGAGCTCGACCGGCGGCAGCGCCACCCACTCGTCATCGAGGCGGAGCACGCCGTCGTCGTCGAGCACGGGCGGGGCGGCCCGCAGGTGGCGGCAGCGCCGCTCGAGCCCGTCGACACGGGCCCGCAGGTCGATCTCGTCGGCCGGCACCCGGATCCAGTCCTCGAGGCCGTCGCCCACCGCAGGAGGCGGGGCATCGGTCTGGACGAGCAGGAGACGGGGCCGACCCTGGTCGCGCAGCTGCTCGAGCCGCTCGGCCTCATCGGGCCAGCGCACGAGGACCACGTCGTTGTCCGGCATCGGCGGGGACGGTACGGAAGCGAGGTTTCCCAAGTGTTTCGTCGAAGTGAATTGGACGGCCGCGCGGAATTCGGGCGGGCGAATCGGCCCGGCTAGCGTCGTTGGCGCCATGAAGCGCCTACCGATCAAGCCGCATGTCGCCGTCATCCTGCTCGGCGTCGCCATCGCCCTCTTCACCATGGGCTCGGGCATCATCCCGATCGTCACCCAGTGGCACGACGACTCGGACGTCGCGCGCGAGGTGTTCGTCAACATCCCCGACGTGCTGATCGTCGCGTTCTACACGGTCATCCCGATCATGATCGTGTACGGGGCGGTGCTGTTCAGCCAGCGGGTGCGCAACTGGGAGCGGGGCGCCCCCGACGACCGCCGCACCACCCCCAAGAACGTCAAGCGCCGCTTCAAGGACTTCCGCGCCGGCGTGTTCATGCAGACCCTGCTGCGGGACCCCGCCGCCGGCATCATGCACTCGCTGATCTACTTCAGCTTCCTCATCCTGCTGGCCGTCACCACGGTGCTGGAGATCGACCACCAGCTCCCCGAGAGCGCCAAGTTCCTCCACGGCACCACGTACCAGGCCTACAGCTTCGTGGGCGACGCCGCCGGCCTGCTCTTCCTCGTCGGCATCGTCTGGGCCATCGTCCGGCGCTACGTCGCCCGGCCCTACCGCATCCGCATCAAGTCCAAGCCCGAGCACGCCGTGATCCTCGGCATCTTCCTCGTCATCGGGGTCACGGGCTTCACCACCGAGATCTTCCGCCTCGCCGAGGAGGGCCGCCCCGAGTTCGAGCAGTGGGCCTTCGTCAGCTACCCGCTCTCGGGCCTCGTCGACGGCTGGAGCAACCTCGACGCGCTGCACCAGGCCAGCTGGGGCCTCCACGTCATCGCCTTCATCGCGTTCCTGGCCATCCTCCCGACCACCATGCTGCGCCACATGTTCACGTCCCCGATGAACATGTACCTGCGTGACCGCGAGCGGCCCAAGGGCGCCATGAAGGCCATGCCCAACCTGATGGAGACCGAGCTCGAGAGCTTCGGCGCCAGCCAGGTGGCCGACCTCACGTGGAAGCAGCTGCTCGACACCGACTCCTGCACGATGTGCGGTCGCTGCACCTCGGTCTGCCCCGCCCACGCCACCGGCAAGCCCCTCGACCCCCGAGAGATCGTCCTCAAGACGGGCGAGGTCATGGCCGCCACCGGCAGCCCGCAGGTGTCGCCCCCCATCGGCGTCGACCGCGAGATCACCGTCGACGCCGACTCGCTCTTCGAGCGCATCACCGCCGAAGAGGTCTGGTCGTGCACGTCCTGCAAGGCCTGCGACGAGATCTGCCCGGTCAACATCGAGATCCTCGACAAGATCCTCGACATGCGGCGCTACCTGTCACTGATGGAGTCCAACTTCCCCACCGAGCTCGGCAACGCCTACCGCTCGATGGAGAACTCCTCGAACCCGTGGGGCATGAGCCAGGGTGAGCGGGCCGACTGGGCCAAGGGCCTCGACGGCATCGACGTGGTCGAGCCCACCGACGCCTTCGACCACGAGTACCTGTACTGGGTGGGCTGCGCCGGCTCGTTCGACGACAAGAACAAGAAGGTCACCCAGTCGATGGCCAAGCTCATGCAGCGGGCCGGCATCGACTTCGCCATCCTCGGCCCGTCCGAGCTGTGCACCGGCGACCCCGCCCGCCGCTCGGGCAACGAGTACATCTTCCAGATGCTGGCGATGCAGAACATCGAGACGCTGAACGGCATGGGCGTGAAGAAGATCGTCACCCAGTGCCCGCACTGCTTCAACACCCTCATGAACGAGTACCCGCAACTCGGCGGCAACTACGAGGTGGTGCACCACAGCCAGTTCCTCGAGTGGCTGGTCGACCAGGGCAAGCTCGACCTCTCGGGGGCCCGCCTCGACGAGCGCCTCGTCTACCACGACTCGTGCTACCTCGGCCGCCACAACGACGTGTACCTCTCCCCCCGGAAGGTCATCGGCTCGCTGGGCGGTGTCGAGATCCTCGAGGCCCCCCGCAACGGCACCAAGGGCATGTGCTGCGGCGCCGGCGGCGCCCGCATGTGGATGGAGGAGTCCATCGGGAAGCAGGTCAACGTCGAGCGCAGCCAGGAGCTCATCGCCACCGGGGCCGAGCGTGTCGCCACCGCCTGCCCCTTCTGCTACATCATGATCGACGACGGGGTGAAGGGCGAGGGCCTCGACGACGATGCAGTGAAGGTGGCCGACATCGCGATGCACGTGCTCGAGGCGCTCGAGCGCTCCGAGGCGCCCGTGAGCATCACCGCCGGCGGATCGACGTCGGGTGCCGGCGCAGGGGACGCCGACGGTGCTGCGCCGGTCGAGGAGTAGCGAGCCCGCTGGCCACCGGTCCGGCACCGCCACCACCGGGGTGGTGGTCGCCGGCGACGACCCCGACGCCCTCGAGCTGATGGGTCGTCTCCTCACGCCGCTCGGCGAGCCCGTCTCGCTCATCGGCGACACCGCCTCGGCGGTGGCCGCCGTCGCCGCCTCGCCCTGCCGGGTGCTGGTGCTCGCCTTCAGCGGCGAGGCCCAGCGCACCAACCTGTCCACCCTGGCGGCGGTCCAGCGCCGCACCGAGCCCGCGGTGGCGTCCACGCCGGTGGTGATGGTGGCGGACGACGACCACCACCTGCTCGATGCCTGGCAGGCCGGCATCGACGACCACCTGGTGCGCCCCGTGCACGCCGACGCCCTCGTCGCCGCGGTCCGGGGCGCCCTCGAGCGCACCGAAGCCGAACGCGCCGACCACCAACGCCAAGGCCTCAACCGGGCACGAGCGGCGGCGCTCGCCGACCCCGACGACGTCTGAGCCGGCGTGAGCCGGTGTGGCCCTGGGTCCGGCACGATGGGCCGACGATTCCTAAGCTGACGGGTCGGTATGCGGCTCCCGGGGAGGGGCCAGGGAGGCGGGTGAGCATGGGCGGGATCCGGTTCGTGGTGCGGGCGACGGCGGCCACGGCGGCAATGGCGCTGTTGGGCGCCCTGGCGGTCGGCGCACCGTCGGTGCCGGTCGCCGCCGACGGCAACGAGGCACCGGGGAGCCCCACCTCGTTCGAGCACCTCACCCTCGGAGGCAGTGCGGTCTGTGTGGTGAACGACGCGGGGGCGCTGCGCTGCTGGGGCCAGGGCGCCAACGGCCGACTCGGTTCGGGCGACACGGCGAACCGCGGTGACGAGCCGGGCGAGATGGGCGCCTTCCTCCCCACCGTCGACGTGGGCAGCGGCCGCACCGTCAGCGCGGTCGCCGGAGGACGCACGTTCATGTGCGCGGTCCTGGACGACGGGTCGCTGAAGTGCTGGGGCTCGGGAAACTCCGGCCAGCTCGGTCAGGGGAACACGGCCTCGATCGGCGACAACCCGAACGAGATGGGCGACGACCTCCCCGCCATCGCCCTCGGCACCGGACGAACGGCGACCGCCGTCACCGGTGGGGTGAGCCACACCTGTGCGTTGCTCGACAACGCCAAGGTGAAGTGCTGGGGGGACAACGCCTACGGCCAGCTCGGCCAAGGCGACACCACCCGCCGTGGCGAAGGCCCGAACGAGATGGGCGACAACCTCCCCACCGTCGCCCTGGGCACCGGTCGCACGGCCACGGCCATCACCGCCGGCGAGACCCACGTCTGTGCCCTGATGGACAACGGCCGGATCAAGTGCTGGGGCCGGAACACCAGCGGTGAGCTCGGGCTGGGCGATACCGCCAACCGAGGCGACGGGCCCACCGAGATGGGCGGCAACCTGCCGGCCGTCGCCCTCGGCACCGGTCGCACCGCCACCGCCATCAGCGCGGGCTACGACCACGTGTGCGCGCTCCTGGACGACGGCTCGATCAAGTGCTGGGGCAACAACCTGTACGGCCAGCTCGGCCTCGGTGACGTCAACCACCGCGGCGACGGGCCCAACGAGATGGGCGACAACCTCCCGGCCGTCGACCTCGGCGCCGGCCGCACCGCCACCGCGGTGGCGGCGATGACCTGGGCCACCTGCGCGTTGTTGGACAACGGTGCCGTCAAGTGCTGGGGCCGCAACCTCTCCGGCCAGCTCGGCCTCGGGAACGCGGCCAACCGCGGCGACGGGCCCAACGAGATGGGCGACAGCCTGCCCGTCGTCAACCTCGGCACCGGCCGCACCGCCACCGTCGTGACCGCCGGCGGACAGCAGGCCTGCGCACGGCTCGACAACGGCGCGCTGAAGTGTTGGGGCGAGAACCTCGCCGGCACGCTCGGCCAGGAGGACACCGCCACGCGCGGCGACAGCGCCACCGAGATGGGCGACAACCTGCCCGCCGTGTTCCTGCCTCCGGCGGGGCTCATGGGCGGCACCATCACCGACGCCGTGACCGGGCTCCCGGTGGTGGGTGCCGGCGTGATCGCCCTCCGGACCTCCGACTTCGGCACCGCCGCCTCGGCGACCACCGACGCCGCCGGCAACTACCTGATGCAGGCGCCGACGGGCACCTACTTCCTCTACCTCGTCGACCCCACCGGGAGCCACGCCGACGGCTTCCTCGGGGCACCCCAGCAGGTGACCGTGACCGACGGCGCCGCCATCGACACGGACGGGACCATGGCCGGGAGCGCGGCGCGCGGCGCCTTCTCGGGCACCGTGACCGACCAGGCCACCGGCGCCGCCGTGCCCGGCGCCATCGTGTACGCGATCGGCGCCTCGGGCATCGCCGGCGGGACCGTCACGGCGAGCAACGGCACCTACATCCTCACCGGCCTGGTGCCCGGCACCTACCGAGCCGTCTTCGTCAACGGCAGCGGCCGACGAGTCACCGAGTATTGGAACAACAGCCCCAACTACGACGGCGCCGCGACCATCAACGTCAGTGCCGGGACGACGACGCCCAACGTCAACGCCGCCCTCTTCCGCCCCTGAGGGGATCCGAGACTTCCGGACACCCGGCGGACGTCTGGAGTCGTCGACGCCACGTCCAGAGCCGTCGGCGCCGGTTCGGCGCGGCGGTCGATCCGCTCAGCCCTTCAAGACGGCGGCGAGGGCTTGCTGGGTGGCGCCGACGTAGGAGCCGCCGAACTTGATGGCGTGCACCGCCAGCGGCGCCAGCTGGTGGAGCGGGACCCGGGCCTCCCAGCCGTCGGCGAGGGGGGACGCCTCGGCGTAGGCCGCGAAGCACTCGCCGCCGAAGCCCCCGAAGAGCCGCATCATCGCCAGGTCGAACTCGCGGTGGCCGCCCTGGGCGGCCGGGTCGATCAACCAGTTGACCCCGCCGGCGCCCACCAGTCGGTTGCCCGCCCAGAGGTCGCCGTGCAGGCGCGCTGGCGGCTCGGGAGGTCCGCCGAGCTCGGGCAGGCGGTCGGCCACGGCCTCGAGGTCGCGGCACGCCGGCTCGGGCAGTGCGCCCTCGTCCCGAGCCAGGCGGGCCAGGGGGAGCAGCCGGTTGGCGGCGAACGCGGCCGCCCAGGTGTCGTGGGGCTCGTTGGGCAGGCCGCGGCTCCCGGTGGTGCGACGGTCCTCCCGCCCGAAGCACGGCGCACCGGCCGCGTGGAGCGCGGCGAGGGCACGACCCAGGTCGGCCTCCGTCGTCGGCCCCGGCCGACCCTCGTCGATCCACTCGAGCACCAGCGCCGGCGGGTCGTCGAGGACGGCCAGCACCTCGGGCACCGCGACGGTGCCGGCGCCGCGCAGCCACGTGAGGCCGGCGGCCTCGGTGTCGAAGAAGTCGGGCGGCGGCCGGCGGTGGGTCTTGGCGAACACGACGCAGCCGTCGGCGAGGCCCACGCGGAACGCTTCGGCGACGTCCCCGCCGTGCACCGGGGCGAGCGAGGCCACCTCCGCACCCAGATTCCGGCCGACGGCATCTCGCAATGCCTCCATCCGCCCCGAGCGATCGGCGACCATCGCCCGGACCGTACCGGGCAGGACCCGTCGACGGCGCTGAGCCATTCACACGTTCACCACGTGTGGATCGCTGCTACGGTCCCGGCTGCCTCATCACCTGTCCTGTCGGAGGAAAGCACCATGTCTCAGTCGGCCGAAGAGTTCCTCGCCTCGCACGAGCTCCTCACCCTCGCCACCGCCTCTTCGTCCGGCGAGCCGCATGCGGCTCCCGTCTTCTACGCCACCGAGGGCACCACGATCTTCTTCTCGCTGAACGCGAGCTCGCAGTCGTACAAGAACATCAAGGCCAACGGCCGGGCCTCGGTCGCCGTGGGCGACGCCCCCGACGAGGGCCAGGACTGGAAGGCCGCGAAGGGCATCCAGATCACCGGCTCGGTCACCGACATCGACGGCGACGAGGAGCGCGAGGCCGGCGCCAAGGTCGCGGCCCGCTACTCCTACCTCGACGACGTCTTCAGTGGCGGCGACTTCTTCCGGCTCGACCCCGACGAGGTCCACTACGTGGACAACTCGGGCGACGGCGACGAGGCCTTCGAGGCCCTCGGCGTCGAGTGGAAGCGCTCGACGGTCGAGTAGGACGCCGAGCCGAGGGTCGGGGGGAACGTCATGCGAGTGATGGTCGTGTCCGCGATCGGGCGGGAGTCGTCGACCTGCTTCATCCTGGCCCAGCGCATCGCCAACATCTGCACGGGCCTGGGCGTGGAGGTGGACTTCGCCACCCCCACCCAGGTCGCCCTGCCGGTCAATGACGGCAACGTCGCGTGGGACCTTCCCGAGGTCACCGCGTGGCGCGAGCGCATCGAGAAGACCCACGCCCACCTGTGGGTCTCGCCCGAGTACCACTCCGCCATGACGGGCGGGTTCAAGAACCTGTTCGACTACCTCGACAAGGCGCCCCTCCAGGGTGACGTCGTCGGCCTCTTCGCCCTCGCCGGCGGGGCCATGGCCGCCCTCAACACCTTGAACGGCATGTCGGTCATGGCCCGCTCGCTCGGCGCCTGGGTGGCGCCCGACTACTGCGCCCTCAACTCGAACGACGTGAAGGAAGGCCTCGACGAGCGCACCGACGCCCGCGTCGCCCGTCTCTGCGAGACCGTGGTCGAGACCGCCGACCGCATCAACGCCCCCGGCGCCAACCTCATCGACGACCTCCCCCTCGAGTAGCGGCGCCGATCCGGCTTCGGCCCGAACGGCCGCCGGCGGTACAGTGACCCCTTCTGCGGGTGTAGTTCAGAGGCAGAACATCAGCTTCCCAAGCTGAGAACGCGGGTTCGATTCCCGTCACCCGCTCCACTGCGAACGCAACCGCCGCTGATGTTCTGCCTCGGCAGACCCCTCTCCGGTCGCTGCGCTCCACCCAGCTTCCCAAGCTGAGAACGCGGGTTCGATTCCCGTCACCCGCTCCAATCACACCAGCGCGCAGAGGGTCACGCCGCCGGCGGGGTGAGGGCGTCGGCGGTGACCTCCATGTGGCCGAGGTGCTGGAACAGCTCCTCGAGGACGTGCAGGACCAGGGCGCCGTCGGTGCGGTCGGTGCCGGGCATGAAGCCGCGCCAGTCGTGGTCGGTGGCGGTCGGGCCGGCGACGAACTCGGCGATGAGGGCGTTCGTGCGCTCGACGGCGGCGGCGATGCGGTCGCGCAGCTCGGCGATGGTGGCCTGGGTGCGGAACTCGGCGTCGCGGTCGCGGACGCTGTCGCGACCGAGGCCGGGCATCTCGAACCACGAGGGCGCCAGCTCGCAGCAGTGGACCACGAGGCCCGCCACGCTGTTGGTCCCCCACCCGTTGGGCCGCTGGTTCACCGTGTCGTCGTCGAGGCGGTCGAGCACCGCCTCCATCCCCCGGAACGCGTGGCCCACGTAGAACTCGATGCTGTCACCGGTCAGCTCCATGGGCCCGACGCTACGCGCCCGGTATCCCTTTTCGGGCCTCGTTCGTCTTGGAGGGTGAACAGTCCGTTGTGCGGCTCACCGGAGCCGGAACGCCAAGGAGATGGCCATGTCATTCGTGAACGAAGCAGGTTGGGATCGGATCGCCCGGGTGGTGCTCGGCATCGTGTTGCTGGTCGTGGGCCTCGGCGTCGTTGGCGGCACCGGCGGCACGATCCTCGCCGTGGTGGGCCTGATCCCGCTGCTCACCGGCGCCGTCGGGTACTGCCCGCTCTACAGCGTCTTCCACCTGCGCACGAACCACCCGGACGAGACCGCCACGAAGGCATGAGGCCGACCGGGCCGGCACCACGGGGCACCCAGCCTCCGGTGCCGGCCTCCGTCGCGCCCGTGCGAGGCTCACGACCGTGAACGAGTCGAACGAGCCCGCCACGGCGACCGAGCCGACCGGCGGCGCTCCGGATGACGAGGTGATGGCCGCCGCCCTCGTCGAGCTGTACCCGTTCGCCCTGTCGCTGACGCGCGACCCGGACCGGGCCGCCGACCTCATCCAGGACGCGTGGCTGCGGGCCTCCCGCTCCGCCGGGCAATGGCGGGGCGATGCCCCGCTGAAGTCCTGGCTCCGCCGCATCATCCACAACCTGGCCATCGACTCGGCCCGCCGGTCGGGGCGCGAAGTGCTCGCCGAGGACGTCGAGCAGCGCTGGCGGGACGACGAGTACACCGTCGACGCCGCCGTCGTGGCCGAGCGGGCGCAGACCCGCGAGGAACTGGAGGACGGCCTCGTCCGGCTCCCGTTCATCTACCGGTCCGTGGTGATGCTCCACGACGTCGAGGGCTGGACCGTGGCCGAGATCGCCGAGCTGCTCGAGCTCGGCCTGCCGGCGGCGAAGCAGCGCCTGCGGCGGGGGCGGATGATGCTCGTCACCGCGCTCGCCGACGGCCAGGAACGCCGCCAGAACCTGAAAGGTGTGCCCATGCGCTGTTGGGATGCCCGCCAGCACGTGTCCGAGTACCTCAACGGTGACCTCGATCCCGAGGTGGCGGCGCTGCTCGAGCGTCATCTCGAGGCGTGCCCGACGTGCCCGCCCCTGTACGCCTCGCTCGTCGGGGTGTGCGACGAGCTCGGCACCCTCCGCGACCCCGACACCGTGGTTCCCCCGGAGCTGGCCGGCCGGCTCACCGCCGGCGCTCCACCCGGCAGCTGAGCGACGGACCGGCCGGCGCCGCTCCGTCGTCACGGGACGACGATGCCGGAATCAGGGTCGAGCCCATCAGCGCACCTGGCACTTGCCCGACGCGTGCCGGTGCACCCCCTCGCCCGCGATCACCCGCGTGGAGCGCGCAGCTCTCGGCGCGACCGGATGCCGAGCTTCGAGAAGATGTTGCCCATGTGGTACTCGACCGCCTTCACGCTGACGAACAGCGTCTCAGCGACCTCCCGATTCGTGTAGCCCTGGCGCACCAGCGCCACGACGTCTCGCTCGCGCTCGGTGAGTCCGGCCGCGAGGTCGTCCGTGGGAAGGTCCAGCTCGGCGCCGGCGGCGTTCAGGTCGGCGCGGATGTGCTCGACGAGCGGGCCCGGGCCGAGGGGGGCCACGAGGCGCTCGGCGGCGTGGAGCTGGGTGCGGGCCTCCTCGAGGCGGCCGACGGCCAGCAGCTGCGCGCCGTGGTGGCGGTGCAGGTGGAACCGCTCCAGCACCGCCGTGTCGGACGTGACCGCCGACTGCGCCCGCTCGAATGCCGCCAGCGCCGCGGCGGCGTCGCCGTCGAGCGCGGTGCGACGCGCCTCCATCGTCGCGACCACCACCGTCAGCTCGCCGCTCCGGCGTCGAGCCAGCGTGGCCAGCAGGTCGATGCGCCGGCGGGCCTCCGCCGTTCGGCCCAGATCGAGGAAGGCACCGGTGAGGCGTGGCAGCCACAAGGTCGCGAACACGGGCCCCGCCTCGTCGCGAGGACCACCTTCCAAGGGTTCGAGCAGGGCGACGACCTCGTCGGGCCGCGAGGTGGCTTCGGCCAGGGCCGCCGCAGCGAGCCGGGCCCAGACGTCGGCCTCCGCGGTCCCCGCGCCGTCAGCGGCCCGCCGTGCCCGCTCGACGTACCCGGAGGCGCTGTCGCTCGCGGCCCCCGGCGCCAAGGCCATGGCGGCGACGGCTTCTGCCTGGGCGAGCACGAGCGCCAGCCCCTCGTCGCCGGCGAGGTCGATCGCCGTGCGTGCATGCACCGCCGCTTCGTCCCAGGCACCACGGGCCAGCAGCGCGAACGCGAGCAGCGTCTCCGCTCGAGCCAGGTGGACCGTCTGGAGCCCCTGCTGTGAGCGTTCGATGAACGCATGCAGGTCGGAGACCGCGGCGCGCTGTCGGCCTGCGTAGGCCTCGAACATCCCCCGGGTGCCGACCACGAGCGCACCGAGGCTCGGCGCCAGCGGCCGCTCCTCGGGGAACCGCGCCACGAGGTCCGCCAGGCCGGCCTCGGCCCCCCACTGCTGCGAGACGCCGATGGCGTGCAGGACGTCGGCGACGCCGGCCTGTTCGCTGTCCGCCCCCACGAGCGAGGCCACCGGAGCGACGGCGTCCACCGCGTCGACGCCTTGCGACAGCGCCGTGAACAGGTACCCGAGCTGGACCAGCGCGGTAGCGGCGAGGCTCGGGTCGGCGCCGGTGGCGGACCGCTTCAACAGCTGCTCCCCGGCGAGCATGTCGCCCGAGGCGGCCGCCAGCATGCCCCGCACGAGGCAGTGGAGCTGTTGGTCGTCATCGGCGACCGAGGTCGGGCACCGATCGTGGGCGGCGCTCAGCTCGCCGGCATCGATGAGCGCGAGGCTCGCCTCGAGGGCCCGGCGCCTTCGGGTCGCCGGGGACGAGGTGATCTCCCCGGCCCACAGTAAATGGCGCGCGGCAAGGGCACCGTGGCCGGCGGCCCTCGCAGCCTCCGCGGCGACGAGCAGGTCGTGCTCGAGGGACGTGTCGGCCGGATCCGCGGCGAGGGCACGGTGGCGAAGCGCCTCGTCGGCGGGCAGCACGTGCGCGGCCGCCGTGTGCAGGGCGGTGCGTCGACCCGGGGCGAGGTCCTCGTACACCGCCAGCTCCTGCAACGGGTGCACGAACGCGAGCGCCGTCCGCCCAGGGGTGGTCGAGACGTCGACGAGGGAGCTCGCCCCGCTCCCGTCGAGCACGGCGAGGGCAGAGGGCACACCGGCGACCGCCTCCACGACGGGGACCGACGCACGCCCCCCGAGGACCGCCAGCGCCTCGCACACCGCAGCGGCCTCGGGCGCCAGCCCGGCCACCTGCGCGTTGATGATGGCGCTCAGAGAGCGCGGGACCGGCAGGTCCGGCCCGGGACGGGTGAGCTGGGAGGGCGTGAGCTCGTCGAGCAGCGTCCGAATGTAGAGGGCGTTGCCGGCGGTGTGGCGGGCGAGGCGGTCGGCCGCCTCGGGTGGGAGGGCCGTGCCTGCCGCCGAGGCGAGCTCGGCACACTCCTGCCCGGTCAACGGTGGGACGACGATCGGTCGGCAGCGATCGGGATCGGCCCGGAGCCGACCCCACCGCTCGTCCCGGGGCGCCGAGTCCTCTCGGATGGTCACGACCACGAGCACTCGATCGTGGTCGAGGCGCCGCATCGCCGTGACCAGCGCCTGCACGGAGGGCCGGTCGGCCCAGTGGAGGTCCTCGACCGCCAGCACCGCAACCTTTCCGCCCTGCTGAAGGTCGGCGAGATGATCGATCAGCTGCAACGCGGCGGCGAACGGCGCGTCGTCGGTGGCCCGGGTGACCTGTCCGAGCAGGGCCATGGGCACGTCCACCGCCAGGTCGTCGCCGTAGGCCCGCTCGATCAGGTACTCGTCGCCGAGCACGTCGAGGCACGCCCGCAGCAACGCCGACTTGCCGGACCCGGCCGGGCCCTCGATGGTCACCAGCCACGGGCGGCCCTCCGCGGCATCGCGCGCCGCTGCCAGGAAGCGCTCCGACTCGACCGCTCGTCCGACGAACGGCACCCGTCCGGTCACGTCGGCCCGCGGCCGACGTGCGCGACGGCGCCGGCGACGTGGCCAACGGCGCCCGGCGACCTGCCACCACGGCTCAACCTGCCACCTCCGACTCGTCCCGGACCTCGAGGGGAGCGTAGGTGCTGGCAACTGCCTCCGATCCGACCGGCGCAGGACCCTAGGGACCGGGCCGGCCGTCACACCGGAGATCTAGGGATCACCCCTAGGGCGGGCCGAAGGCGAAACGCCGACCATGGGGACACCGACCGCATCGGCCACTCCGTGGAGGACGCAAGCCATGACGACGACCCCCGAACGCACCTCGCCACCGACGAGCCGACCGGCCGCCGCCGCGCCCACCCTGAGCCCCCGCCGGCGTCGCCTGGTGATGGCCGTCGTCGGTCTGGCCCTCGTCATGGTGGTGTCAGCGGTCAGCGGACTGAACGTGGCCATGCCCGACATCGCACGGAGCACCGGGGCGAGCCAGTCGCAGCTGCAGTGGATCGTCGACGCCTACGAGATCCTCTTCGCCGGCCTGTTGCTCCCCGCCGGCCTGCTCGGCGACCGCTTCGGCCGGCGCCGCATCCTGCTGGCCGGCCTGGTGGTGTTCGGTGCCTTCGCCGGCGCGGCGACGTTCGCCACCGACCCGTCCACGCTCATCTGGCTGCGGGCGGGGATGGGGCTCGGTGCCGCGCTCGTCATGCCCGCCACGCTCTCGACGCTGACCACGACCTTCCCTCCCGAGGAGCGGGGCAAGGCGGTGGGCGCCTGGGCCGGCCTCGCCGGCGCCGGCGCCGTCGTGGGCCTCTTCGCCTCCGGCCTGCTGCTCGAGTGGTTCGACTGGAGCTCGTTCTTCGCGCTCAACGCGGCGCTGGCGGTGGTGGCCGTGGTGGGGGCGATCGTCTTCGTGCCCGAGACCCGCGACGAACGGCCGATCCCGTTCGACGTCGTCGGCTCGGTGCTCTCGTTCCTCGCCGTCGCCGGCGTGATCTTCGGCATCATCGAAGGACCCGTGCGGGGCTGGAGCGACCCCTCGATCATCGCCGGACTGGTCGGTGGGGCCGTCGCTGCCATCGCCTTCGTCCTGTGGGAGCTGCGACGGCGCGACCCGATGCTCGACCCGCGCCTGTTCGCCCGCCGGGGCTTCGGTACGGGCGCCGCCGCGATCACCGTGCAGTTCCTCGCCTTCTTCGGCTTCATCTTCGTCGCCATGCAGTACCTGCAGTTCATCGCCGGGTACTCGGCGCTGAAGGCCGCTGTGGCGATGCTTCCCTTCGCCATGGTGATGATCCCCCTGGCCCGCAACGCGCCCCGGGTGGCCGCCCGCTTCGGTGCGAACCGGGTCGGCGCCGCGGGCCTCGTGCTCATGGCCGTCGCCATGGTGGTGTTCTCCCGGCTGCAGGTCGAGCTGCACTACGGCGTCTTCGTGGCCGGGCTGGTGCTGCTCGCCGCCGGCCTCGGCTTGTCGAGCACACCCGCCACGACCGCCATCGTCGACTCGCTGCCACCGGAGCAGCAGGGCACGGCCTCTGCGGTCAACGACACCTCACGAGAGCTGGGCACCGCCCTCGGCATCGCCGTGCTCGGGAGCATCGTCACCAGCCGCTACACGTCGGGCGTGGCGGGCGAGCTCACCGGGATCCCACCGAAGATCGCCGACGCCATCGAGTCTTCGATCGCCGTCGCCGAGAGCGCCCCGCAGCACGCCGGCGCCCGAGGCGTCGAGATCGCCCACGCCGCGTCGCGGGCGTTCGTCGACGGCATGCACGCCGCCACCCTCACCGCCGCCGGGATCCTCCTGATCGCCGCAGTGTTCGTGGCCCTCCGGGCACCGAAGCAGGTGGTCGACGTCACGTCCGCCGACCTCTGAGCCGCACCCCGACACCCGACACCCGACCCCCGACCGAACCCAGACACAGGAGACCGACCCATGACCAACACCGACCAGCCCGGACGCATCACCGGCCCGCTGAAGACCTGGTACGACCTGCACGAGGCGCTCGACCACGAGGTCACCGGCATCGCCGAAGACGCCGAGGCGCTCACCCTCGACCGCCTCGATGCCTTCGCCACGCGCTTCTGGGCCTTCGACCGCGAGCTCCGTGCCCACTCCGAGGTGGAGGACGGGATCATGTTCCCCGCCATCGCCGAACGGGGCGGTTCCATCGAGGCCGACCTCGGGCAGGAGCACCGCGACGAGCAGCTCGCGGTGTACGCCGTCGGCGCCGCACTCCTGGCGGCCAACGCCACCCGGGCAGCGGACGCCCTCACCGAGCTGGTCGGCCTCACGGCGGACATGCGCGATTCGCTGAAGGCGCACCTCGAGCACGAAGAAGCCACCGCGCTCACCCAGGTGGACGGCCTCTTCAGCACGGACGAGCAGTCCGCACTCTTCCGCACCATCATCAGCTCGCTGCCGGCGGATCCACAGCTGCAGCCCTGGGTCACGTCGGCGCTCAGCCCCGACCACCTCGAGCTCCGGCTCCGCAACATCGCCTCGGCGATGCCCGCGCCGGCCCTCGCCGCCCTTATGGCCCAGATCCACGACGGCGTCGACGCCGCCACGTGGTCGGTCGTCGAGTCGCGCACCCCGGACCTCGCCTCCCTCGTCGACCGGCCCAGCGCCTCCTGACCCGGTCCAAGGCGGGTGACCCCGCCTGACCGCCGGCGCGGCGCTCCGCCGTCCGCCGCCCGGGAGCCGCCCGCCGCCCGCTTCAGGGCACGACGATGTCGAAGTCGGGGTCGACCGGCGCGATCAGGCCGACGAGGCGACCCAGCACGCCGGGGTCGCCGTCGACCGTCACGGTGCCGTCGGCGATGGCGCCCGCGAGGTCGAGCGTCCCGGTGACCAGCCCGATGAGCGCCACCCGGGCCAGGGTGAAGGTGGTGACGCCGTCGGGCACCGCCGTCACGGTGCGATGGTGCAGGGCGCCGTGGCGGAGCTCGGTCAGGTAGACGGCGTCCTCGTCGGTGATCCGCCAGGCGAGACGCAGGTGCTCGTCCCAGGCGCGAGGCCCGTCGATGCGCACCGCAACGCTGTCGAAGACCTGCGACACGCTCAGGGCCAGCACCATGTCGGGTGACGTCGTGGCGGGGGTGCCGAACGAGCCGCTCCGCAGCTCGGTGGCGCCAGCCAGGTACGCGTTGCGCCACGTCCCGTTCTCCGCGCCGAACCCGAGCTGCTCCAGGGCGTCGGCGAGCAGCATCCGGGCGTCCTCGTCACCGGGGTCGGCGAAGACGAGGTGCTTGCCGACCTCGGCGCACCAGCGGTAGTCGCCCTCGTCCCACGCCTGTCGCGCAACGGCGAGGGCACCGTCGCGGCCGCCCATCGCCCGGACGTAGCGGCCGGCCACCGCCTCGGGCGGATGGGGCCAGAGGTTGGCGGGGTTGGCGTCGTACCAGCCCATGTAGCGCTGGTAGATGGCCTTCACGTTGTGGCTGACCGAGCCGTAGTACCCGTGGGTGTGCCACTGCTGCTCGAGCGCCGGCGGCATCCTGATCGCCTCTGCGATCTCGGGGCCGGTGCACCCCTGGTTGATCATGCGCAGCGTCTGGTCGTGCAGGTAGAGGTAGAGGTCCCGTTGCATGGCGAGGAACTCGACGCCTTGCTCGCGTCCCCAGGTCGGCCAGTGGTGGGAGGCGAAGACGACGTCGAGCTCGCCGCCCCACAAGGCCAGGGTCTCGGTGAGGTAGTGCGCCCAGGCGTGGGCGTCGCGCACCACCGCTCCGCGGATGGTCAGGACGTTGTGGAGCGTGTGCGAGGTGTTCTCCGCCGTGCACAGCGCCCGGTGCTGCGGGAAGAAGAAGTTCATCTCCGCCGGCGCCTCGGTGCCCGGGGTCAGCTGGAACTCGATCTCGACGCCGTCGACCGTGACGGTCTGGCCGGTGTGAGTGATGTCGACCGTTGGCGCGATGAGGCTCACCGTGCCCGTCGAGGTGGTCTGGCCGAGGCCGGTGCCGATCTGGCCGGCCGGCCCGACGTCGAGCGCGGCGCCGTACATGTAGCCGGCCCGACGCAGCATGGCGGTGCCGGCGAAGACGTTCTCGGCGATGGCGTGGTGCATGAACCCTTCGGGGGCGATCACGGCCACCTCGCCGGCGGCCACCTGCTCGTCGGTGATGATGCCCTTCACCCCGCCGAAGTGGTCCACGTGCGAGTGGGTGTAGATCATCGCCTTGACCGGGCGATCGCCGCGGTGTTCGGTGTACAGGGCGAACGCGGCCGCCGCGGTCTCGCTGGAGATGAGCGGGTCGATCACGATGACCCCGGTCTCCCCCTCGACGATGCTCATCACCGAGAGGTCGAAGCCGCGCAACTGGTAGATGCCCGGGACGACCTCGAACAGCCCGTCCTCGATGAGCACCTGGCCCTGGCGCCACAGGCTGGGGTTGGCGGTGTCCGGCGCGTCGGCGCTGCGGAGGAAGTCGTAGGCGTCGAGGTCCCACACGACCCGGCCGTCGTCGGCGGTGACCTGGCGCTGCTCGGACCGGCCGAGGAAGCCCCGGGTGGCGTCGGCGAAGTCCTGACGGTCGTGCATCGGCAACGACGCCGCCATCTCGGCGATGGCGGCTCGGGTCGCCTCGGTTGCCTGGGGGTCGGTCATGGTCGCTCCTCGGATGGGTGCACGGCGGGGCCACCCGGTCGCAGGGGCCATCATGTGATGCTCGTTCGGGACGGTAGCGCGGGCCCGCGCTCTGTGACCCGCTGCCTACACCTCCCCCTCAGCGGTGCGCGTCGACCCAGGCCTGGGCGTCGGCCGAGGCCCGTTCGATCGTCGCGCCGACGCGCTCGTCACCCGGGTAGACGGCGTCGGCCCCGATCACCGCGGTGATGCCGGTGACGGCCAGCTGCTCGATGATCCGGTCGTTGGCCGAGACCACCATCAGGCGGCTGCCGGCGGAAGTCAGTGCCTCGGCGTAGCGGTGGAGGACGTCCATGAACGACGTCCCCAGGTCGCTGCGGCCCCGCAGGCGGAGGATGACCACCGAGCCGGTCGACCCGTCGCCCACCGCCGGCAGGGCTCCCTCGAAGACCGGCGCCGCCGCGAAGAACAGGCTGCCGTACGGCTGGAGCACCACGACCTCGTGCGCCGGCAGCACGGCGGGAGGGTCGACCTCGACGACGTAGCCGTCGGAGCCGGCGACCCGCCGGCGGATCGCCACCTGGTTGGACTGACGCACGACGTGGAGCACCACCGAGAGCCCGACGCCGAGGAGGACGGCGTACTGCAACGGCACGACCAGGGTGAGGACGAAGGTGACGCCGAGAACCGCCTTCTGCACGACCCCGGTACGCCACACCGACTCGAGGTCCGCCGGCTTGATGGTCCGGTAGCCGATCAGGATCAGCAGCCCGGCCAGCGCCGGCATGGCCACGTCGCCGACGGCGTCACCGAACAACACGATCACCGCCGCCATCACCACCGAGGCGATCAGCAACGACTGGCGCGAGCGGGCGCCCGCCACCTTGTTCAGCGACGTGGCCGACACGGAGCCACCGACGGGCATGCCCTGCAACAGACCCGAGGCGACATTGCCCGCGCCCTGACCGATGAAGTCACGGGACGCCTCGGGGTAGCTGCCGTCGGGGTTGGGGAAGTTCGCGGAGATCCCCGCCCCCTGCACCAGGCCCACGAACGCGAGGGAGACCGCCGGCACGATCAGCGCCGGCACCATCCGCAGCAGCGGGAGCTCGGGCGTCGGGAGGGAGTCGGCCACGACGCCGAGGTCGGCCAGCGTGGCCACGCTGTCCCAACCCGCCAGCTGAGCGAAGGCCGAGGTCACCACGACCGCGACGACGAGGCCCATCGCCCGGAGACGGGTCCGCTCGAGGACCACGATGAGCGCGATGGTGGCGAGGCCGGTCACGAGGCTCCAACCGTCGAGACGTCCCGGATGGAGCACGGTGTTGACCGCCCGGATCAGACGGTTCGCGCCCTCGGCCTGGTAGCCGGTCAGGTTGGCCAGCTGCCCGAGCACGATGTTCACGCCGACGGCGTTGATGAAGCCCACCATCACCGCGTTGGACACGAAGCGCAGGACGGTGCCGAGCCGGAACAGCCCCGCCGCGATCATCACGGCGCCGGTGAGGACCGAGAGCGTCACGAGGGCACGCGCCGGGTCGGACGCGTCCCGGATGGCGGGCACGTCGGCGATGACCATCGCCATCGCCCCGGTGCCCTGGACCGCCATGAAGGTCGAGCTGGTGAACAGGGCGCCCGCCGCCGTGCCCACCAGGTAGCCGTTGAGGCCGGCCAGCGGATTGAGCCCGGCAAGGAGGCCGGTCGCGAGCCCGTCGGGCACGGACTGGAGGCCCAGCACCAACCCCGCCGTGGCGTCCTGTCGAAGGGTGCGCGCCCGAAACGGCCCGCGCCACCTCATTGCCGCCGCCCTCGACCTCGCATCGACCCGAGCGTAGGCGGGCAGTCCGGCGAACCTGGACGCGAGGTCCGCCTCCCATCGCGGACATGATGAACGGACAGGATGTGCATCGCTGACCGTGGGCGGTGCGACGAAGGAGACCGCATGACCGACACCGCCGCCGACACCGCCGTGGCCGACGACCTGCTCGACCGCCTGCGTGCCCTCGTCGGCAGCGAGGGCCCGCCGACCGTGCCCCGCCACGCCGTGAACGAGGCGATGGTCGCCCACTGGTGCGACGCCATGGGCGACGACAACCCGCTCTACCTCGACGACGGCTTCGCCGCCGGCACGCCCCTCGGCGGCATCGTGGCCCCGCCGGCCATGCTCGACGTCTGGGACCGAGGCGGCCTCAAGCACCAGCGCAGCGCCGAGAGCCCCCGGGGCCGCGCCCTCGCTCTCCTCGAGGCCGCCGGCTTCACCTCCGTGGTGGCGGTGAACTCCGAGCTCGAGCTGCAGCGCTACGTCCGCCCCGGCGAGCGCCTGTCGAACGTCGAGGTGCTCGACGCCGTGTCCGAGGAGAAGGCCACCGGTCTCGGCATCGGTCACTTCGTCACCACCCGCCACCGCTACTCGACCGAGGGCGGCGAGCACGTCGGCGACCTGCTCTTCCGGGTCCTCAAGTTCAAGCCGGGCACGGGCAAGCAGGCCGCCGCCCCCGCCGAGGGCGCCAAGCCGGCACCCGACCCGGACCCGGCCCGCCGGCCCCGACCCGCCATCAACCTCGACAACCAGTTCTTCTGGGACGGCGCCCGCCGCCACGAGCTGCGCATCCAGCAGTGCCAGGGCTGCCAGGCCCTGCACAGTCCGCCGACTCCCCGCTGCCCCGACTGCGGCAGCTTCGACCAGGGCTGGATCGTGGCCTCGGGTCGTGGGCACCTCTACTCGTTCGCGGTGCCGCAGTACCCCCAGGTCAACGGCTTCCGCTATCCGGTCTTCGTGGGCCTCATCGAGCTGGAGGAAGGCCCCCGGATCGTGTCCAACGTGGTCGGCGTCACCCGTGACCAGCTGGCGGTGGGCATGCCCCTCGAGGTCACCTGGCTGGACAGCCACCCGGCCCAGGAAGAGGGGGCCCTCGACGCCCGCGGCTCGATCACCCTGCCCCAGTTCCGTCCCGCCACGCCGGCTCCCCGCAAGGGCACGCTCACCGCCACCGAAGCCACCGAGGGCGACGTGCTCCCGCTGTTCGCCGTGCCCGTCACCCCGACATTGGTGGTGGCCGGCGCACTGGCCACCCGGGACTTCACCGAGGTCCACCACGACCGCGACATCGCCGTGAACGCCGGCTCGAAGGACATCTTCATGAACATCAACACCACGCTCGGGCTGACCGAGCGCTACGTCACCGACTGGGCCGGACCGGGCGCCCTCGTGCGTGCCCTGCGGGTGCGCCTCGGCGCCCCGAACTACCCCGGCGACACCATGACCTACTCGGGGTCGGTGCAGTCCGCCGACCCCACGACCGGCGAGGTCACCGTCGCCCTCGAGGGGGTGAACTCGCTCGGCGCCCACGTCACCGGCACCGTCGAGCTCGTCCTGCCCGGCGGCTCCTCGTACCAAGCGGCCGCCACGACCCAGGAGGTCTCCGCATGAGCGCCCACGCCTACGCCGGCAAGACCGCCATCGCCGGGATCGGCGCCACCGAGTTCTCGAAGCGGTCGGGCCGCAGCGAGCTGCGCCTCGCCCTCGAGGCCTGCGTCAACGCGCTCGAGGACGCCGGCGTCGCCCCCGAGCAGGTCAGCGGCCTGTCGACGTTCACCATGGAGACCAATCCCGAGAGCGACGTCATGCGCAGCCTCGGCATCAAGGAGCTGACCCACTTCAGCCGCATCCACTTCGGCGGCGGCGCCCCCTGCGGCACCGTGCAGCTGGCGGCCATGGCCGTCAACGAGGGCGTAGCCGACTACGTGCTCTGCTACCGGGCCTTCAACGAGCGCAGCGGCCACCGCTTCGGCACCGGCGTCCAGGACCGGGCACCGGGCCACACCGCCGAGGAGGCGTCCTACGCCTGGACCTCGCCGTTCGGCCTGCTCACCCCGGCGTCGTGGATCGCCATGTTCGCCACGCGCATCATGCACGAGTACGGCGTGACGTCCGAGGACTTCGGCCGGGTCGCGGTCGCCGACCGCCGCCACGCCGCCACCAACCCGGCGGCGTGGTTCTACGAGCAGCCCATCACCCTCGAGGACCACCAGAACAGCCGCTGGATCGTCGAGCCCCTCCACCTGCTCGACTGCTGCCAGGAGACCGACGGCGGCCAGGCCATCCTCGTCACCTCGCTCGAGCGGGCCCGCGACTTGCGCCAGCCGCCCGTCGTGATCGAGGGTGCCGCCCAGGGCATGGCCGAGGACCAGCAGATGATGCGCTCGTTCTTCCGGGACGAGATCACCGGCCTGCCCGAGATGGGGGTGTGCGCCCGCCAGATCTGGGAGACGTCCGGCCTCGGGCCCGACGACGTGCAGACCGCGGTCATCTACGACCACTTCACCCCCTTCGTGCTGCCCCAGCTCGAGGAGTTCGGCTTCTGCGCACCGGGTGAGGCCAAGGACTTCATCGCCGACGGCAACATCGAGCTCGGCGGGCGGCTGCCCATCAACACCCACGGCGGCCAGCTCGGTGAGGGCTACCTCCACGGCATGAACGGCATCGCCGAGGGCGTCCGCCAGGTGCGGGGCACCTCCTACAACCAGGTCGACGACGTCGAGCACGTGCTCGTCACCGGCGGCACGGGGGTCCCCACCTCGGCCCTCCTCCTCGGCGGCGCCTGACGGTCGGGCCGACCGCCACCCGCTCCCCTATCCTCGGCTGGCCGTCCCGGCCCGAACCCCGAAGAGGTCCCCATGAGCACCCCCGAGCTGTCCGCGTCGAACCTGTTCTCCGTGGCGGGAAAGACCGTCCTCGTCACCGGCGGGTCCCGGGGCATCGGCGAGATGATCGCCGCCGGGTTCCTCGCCAACGGCGCCGACGTCTACATCAGCTCGCGCAAGGCCGAGGTGTGCGACGCCACCGCGGCCCGCCTGGCCGAGACCTACGGCGGCACGTGCGTCTCCGTGCCCGCCGACCTCTCCACCCTCGAGGGCATCGACGCCCTCGTGGAGAAGCTCGCCGACGTCCCCTCGATCGACGTGCTGGTGAACAACGCCGGCGCCTCGTGGGGGGCCAGCATCGAGGACTTCCCCGAGGTCGGCTGGGACAAGGTGATGGACACCAACGTCAAGGGCGTGTTCTTCCTCACCCAGCGCCTGCTGTCCAAGTTGGAGGAGGGCGCCACCGCTGACGACCCGGCCCGCATCATCAACATCGGATCCATCGACGGGATCCGGTCGCCCACGTTCGACACGTGGTCCTACGGCGCCTCGAAGGCTGCGCTCCACGCCCTCACCCGCCAGATGGGCAACCGCCTGGTGAAGCGCAACGTCATCGCCAACGCCATCGCCCCCGGGCCCTTCCCCACGTGGATGCTCAGCACCGGCGTCGGCACTGGCGGCGACGTGGAGGGCACCGACTGGGACGCCGTGGGCGGCACCGTCCCCCGCGGCCGCGTCGGCACCCCCGAGGACGTCGCCGGCACCGCCATCTTCCTGGCGTCGCGCGCCGGCGCCTACGTCGTCGGCGAGGTCATCGCCCTCGACGGCGGCATCGTCGTCTCCTGACCCGCCCTCGCTGATGTCGCCTTTATACCCCTAGGGGTATCCTGTGGGCATGCCCACGACGATCGAGAGCCGCACCACCCCACCTGAGGCATCGCCGGGCGCCACCGACGTGCTGTCGCCCCCTGCCCTCGAGCGCCGAGGGCTCTGGTGGCTGCTGTGGTCATTCCTGTTGTGCCCCTGCCACCTCCCGCTGTCGCTCGGCGTGCTGACCGCGCTGCTCGCCGGCACCTCGCTCGGCGCGGTGTTCCGCGACCACACCTGGGTGGCGGGCACCCTCCTCACGATCACCTGGCTCGCCGGCACCGCCTACGGGTTCCACCTCATCCGCCAGGCCAAGCGCGCCGGCGGCGCCTGCCCCTCCCGGGACCCGTCGACGGACGCCTGACACCAGCGGGTCAGGTCGGGAAGCGGAGGCGCATGGTCGTGGCGCCGCGGTTGGCCCAGTCGGCGTAGGGCACCGGACGGGCGGCGACGGGCGTCGGCGCCGCGCCCTCGGGCCCGGTCACGCCGAGCGGGTAGTGGAGCGCCGGCGCCAGCGGACGGACGGCGAAGGCGTCGGCGACCGGTGCTGCCGGGTCGACCACGACGTCGCGGAGGTCGACGCCGGCGTGGTCCACGCCCTCGAGGCAGTGGACGACCGGGCCGCGGCGCAGGTGGACGGTGCCGGCGGCGCCCTCGACCCGGTGGTCGGTGGTCCACCACTGCCAGTCGACGGGCAGGGAGACCCGCCCGTCGGCCGGGATCGGCTCGTGGCACGACAGGCCCGACCAGCCGACCCACCCCGGGCGGCGCACGCGCGCCGACGAACGGTCCGACGGCGCCGTGTGCACGGTCACGGTGATCTCGCCCTCGAACGGGTAGCCGCCACCGACCTCGACATCCCACCCGTCGCCCCGGATGCGGCACGCGAGCGGCAGGTGCACCAGCAGGTCGCCGGCGGCGTCGACCTCGGCCACGTGACGGTCGACCGACGCGAACATGCGGGCCAGGTTCGGCGGGCAGCACGGCACGAGGAACCAGTCGTGGCGTCGGGCCGGGAACCACTCGGCCAGCATCATCATCCCGTAGTCGAAGTCGTAGACCCACGGGTTGAGGTCGGGCGCCACCTCCCCCACGGCGTGGGGCTGGGAGTAGAACCACGTGTCGCCCTCGGCGCCCACGCCGCACGGCACGGCGTTGTACAGCAGGACCTCGGCCTGGTCGAGAGCCGCCGGGTCACCGGTGAGCCGCCACACCCGCTCGCAGAACTGGGTGGCGGCCACCGCCGCGCAGCTCTCGGTGTAGGAGGCGGCGTCGGGTTGCTCGTACGGGCGGCCCACCATCTCGCCCAGCCAGCGGCCGCCGACCGCACCCGTGGGGTAGGCGTGTCGCTCGACCAGCGCGTCGAACTGGCGCTGGGCGGCGAGCGACCACCGCTCTTCCCCGGTCGCCAGCGCCACCTCGGCGAACCCCGAGGCGAGGTACAGCGCCCGGACCGCGTGGCCCGACAACGAGTACTCGTCGAGTGACGAACCCGCCGCCGCCAGCCGGTGCTCGAGGGCCCAGGCGGCGTGATCGACGTAGCGCTCGGTCCCCGTCGCCGCCGCCAGACGGCAGAGGGCGAGCTCCACCTCGGGGTGGGCATCCGTGCGCTCGTCCCGGCCGGGGCCGAAGGTCGCCACCAGGTGATCGGCGAGGCGCACCGCCACCGCGAGCAGCTGCTCGGAGCCGGTGGCCGAGTGGTGAGCGGCGGCCGCCTCGAAGAGGTGACCGAAGCAGTAGTGCTCGTGGCCGAAGTCGAGGTCGGAGTAGCGGGCGGGCAGGCCCTCGACGCCGTAGTGGGTGTGGACGTAGCCGTCGGGCTGCTGCACGGCCTCGATCAGGTCGATCACCGGGTCGGCGAGGTCGAGGCGTCCGGCGAGCACCGCCGCTTCGAGCCACTTGTAGAGGTCGGAGTCGCAGAAGTGCATGGCCCGGCGGGGCGTGGCGCCGGGGTCGATCACGCCGGCCAGGCGGCGGAAGTTGTCGACCACGCCCTGGCCCTCGAGGCGGCCGAGGACCACCTCGATCGTGTGCTCACGCAGCTGCGCCTGCCGCGGCGCCCAGAACCCGTCCGCCAACTCGATGTCCACGGCCGCAGTCAACCAGACCCCGACCGCGGCCCGAGACGACCGTCGAGGTCCGTCCCGGGTTGGTCAGGCGCCGCCAAGCGACCGGTAGCCTCGACCCTCGATGCCTGACCGCCACCACGCGCGGGCGGCGCACCAGCAGCGCCGGCGATCCCGGTGGCGGCACGCATGCTGAGCCGCCTGCTGCGGTCGCACCTGCGCCCCTACACCCGGCTCCTCTGGTACGTGGTCGGTCTCCAGATCGTGGCCACCATGGCCACCCTCACCCTGCCGAACCTCAACGCCGACATCATCGACAACGGCGTGGTCACCGGCGACACGGGCTACATCTGGCGGGTCGGCGCCGTGATGCTCGTCGTCACCGCGGTGCAGGTCTTCTTCGCCATCGGAGCCACCTACTTCGGGTCGCAGGCGGCCATGGCCTTCGGGCGCGACGTGCGCGGCGGGCTCTTCGAGCGGGTCACCGAGTTCTCGGCGCAGGAGGTCGGCCGCTTCGGTGCCCCGTCGCTGATCACCCGCATCACCAACGACGTGACCCAGGTGCAGGTCCTGGTGGTCATGTGCTGCACCATGCTGATCGCCGCGCCGATCACCGTCGTCGGCGGCGTGATCATGGCCGTGCGCGAGGACGGCCCGCTGTCGCTCCTCCTGCTCGTCAGCGTCCCCGCCCTGCTGCTCGGCGTCGGCAACGTGATCGTGCGCATGGTCCCGCAGTTCCAGGCCATGCAGACCCGCATCGACCGTGTGAACGAGGTGCTGCGCGAGCAGATCACCGGCATCAGGGTCGTGCGGGCCTTCATCCGCGAGCCCGAGGAGTCGGCCCGGTTCGCCCTCGCCAACGACGACCTGACCCTCACGTCCCTCCGGGCCGGCCGGCTCATGGCCTACATGTTCCCGACCGTGATGATCGTGCTGAACCTCTCGAGCATCGCCGCGGTGTGGTTCGGCGGCAACCGCATCGGCGCCGGCGACATGCAGATCGGCGCCCTGATCGCATTCCTCAGCTACCTCATCCAGATCCTGATGTCGGTGATGATGGCGACCTTCGTGGCCATGATGGTCCCGCGCGCCTCCGTGTGTGCCGAGCGCATCGGCGAGGTCCTCGACACCCAGTCGTCGGTGGCGCAGCCCGCCCAGCCGGTCACCTCCCTGCCCGAGCGCAACACCCTCGAGCTCAGCGGGGTGGCCTTCTGCTACCCCGGCGCCGAGCACCCGGTGCTGTGCGACATCGACCTGCGGGCCGAGCCCGGGACCACGACGGCCATCATCGGCAGCACCGGCGCGGGCAAGACGACCCTCGTGAACCTGGTCCCCCGCCTCTTCGACGTCACCGCCGGCTCGGTGTCCATCGACGGGGTCGACGTGCGCGACCTCGACCTCGAGCTGCTCTGGAGCCGCATCGGCCTCGTCCCCCAGAAGCCCTATCTGTTCACGGGCACGGTGGCGTCGAACCTGCGTCAGGCCGACCCCGACGCCACCGACGACGAGCTGTGGGCCGCGCTCGAGGTCGCCCAGGCCCGGGACTTCGTCGAGGCCATGGACGGCGGCCTCGACGCCCGGATCAGCCAGGGCGGCACCAACGTCTCGGGCGGCCAGCGCCAGCGCCTCGCCATCGCCCGGGCCATCGTGCGCAAGCCCGGGATCTACCTCTTCGACGACTCGTTCTCGGCCCTCGACCTCGCCACCGACGCCCGGCTGCGCGCCGCGCTGGCGCCCATCACCGCGAACGCCACCGTGCTGATCGTGGCCCAGCGGGTCTCGACCATCATCAACGCCGACCAGATCCTCGTCCTCGAGGACGGTCAGGCCGTCGGCCTCGGCACCCACCGCGACCTGCTGGCGTCGTGCCCCACCTACGCCGAGATCATCGAGTCCCAGCGCACCGAGGAGGCGGTGGCGTGACCCGCGCCGCACTCCAGATCCCGCGAACTCGAGGCAATAGCCCCCGGCTTCCGGGGGCTATTGCCTCGAGAATGCCTCGTCCCGGGGCGGTGCGACCGTGACGGGGCCGATCCCGCCGGGCGCCGCCGAGGGCGAGGCCGAGCTCGAAGCCGATCAGCAGGCGACGACGCCCCCGATCGGCGAAGCGCGGGCCGCCGGCCGCTGGTCGGCCGCCGGCATGCCGGTCGAGCGCTCGGCCGACTTCGCGGCGTCCACCCGCCGGCTGCTGCGTCGCATGGGCCCGGACCGCTTCTGGGCCTTCCTCGTGGTCGTGCTCGCGCTGGCCAGCGTGGCCCTCTCGGTGAGCGGCCCCCGCATCCTCGGGCGGGCCACCAACGTCATCGTGGCCGGCGTGTTCGGCGGGACGGGGATCGACTACGCCCAGCTCCACCGCACCCTGCTGTTCGCCGCCGCGGTCTACGCCGCTTCGGCGCTGCTGTCGTTCCTCCAGTCCTACGTGCTCGCCGGCGTCGTCCAGCGCACGATGTTCCAGCTGCGCGCCGACGTCGAGGAGAAGCTCCACCGCCTGCCGCTCTCCTACGTCGACCGCCACGCCCGGGGCGACCTCCTCAGCCGGGTCACCAACGACATCGACAACGTGGCCCAGAGCCTCCAGCAGACCCTGAGCCAGATGCTGACCAGCACCCTCACCATCGTGGGCGTGCTGGTGATGATGTTCACGATCTCCTGGGAGCTCGCCCTCATCGCGCTCGTGACGGTGCCGCTGTCGCTCTGGACGGTGCGGGTCATCGCCCGGCGCTCGAAGCCGCGCTTCATCGCCCAGTGGCGTCACACCGGCGCCCTGAACGCCCAGGTCGAGGAGGCGTTCACCGGCCACACCCTGATCCGGGTGCTCGGCCGCCAGGAGGACGTGCGCCGCCGCTTCGACGAGGAGAACGAGCAACTCTTCAAGGCCAGCTTCGGCGCCCAGTTCATCTCGGGCACGATCCAGCCGGCGATGATGTTCTTCGGGAACCTGAACTACGTGGCCATCGCCGTGGTGGGCGGCATGAAGGTCGCCAGCGGGTCCATGAGCATCGGCGACATCCAGGCCTTCATCCAGTACACCCGCCAGTTCACCCAGCCGCTGACCCAGCTGGCCTCGATGGCCAACGTGATGCAGTCGGGCATCGCCTCGGCCGAGCGGGTCTTCGAGCTGCTCGACGCCGAGGAGGAGTCGCCCGACGACCCCGAGCCGCTCGTCGACCCCGAGCCCCGTGGTCGGGTCGAGTTCGACCACGTCCGCTTCTCCTACGACCCGGACCGACCCCTCATCGAGGACCTCACCTTCACCGCCGAGCCCGGCGAGACCGTCGCCATCGTCGGCCCCACGGGAGCGGGCAAGACAACGCTCGTGAACCTGATCATGCGCTTCTACGAGATCGACGGCGGGCAGATCCGTCTCGACGGCAACGACACCGCCCGCATGACCCGCCGCGAGCTGCGCAGCAACGTCGGGATGGTGCTCCAGGACACCTGGCTCTTCGGTGGCACCATCCGCGACAACATCGCCTACGGCAACTTCGACGCCACCGACGAGCAGATCATCGAGGCGGCCAAGGCCACCTACGTCGACCGGTTCGTCCACTCGCTCCCGGACGGCTACGACACCGTGCTCGAGGACGAGGGCGCCAGCGTGAGCACCGGCGAGAAGCAGCTGCTGACCATCGCCCGGGCGTTCCTCGCCGACCCCACCATCTTGATCCTCGACGAGGCCACCAGCTCGGTCGACACCCGCACCGAGGTGCTCATCCAGCACGCCATGGCCGCACTCCGATCCAACCGCACCAGCTTCGTGATCGCCCACCGCCTGTCGACCATCCGCGACGCCGACATCATCCTCGTCATGGAGCACGGTCGGATCGTCGAGCAGGGCAACCACGAGGACCTCCTCGCCGCCGGCGGTGCGTACCACGACCTGTACCAGGCCCAGTTCGCGGCCGCCGCCGCCGAGATCACCTGAGGCCGTGACCGTCTCCGACGAGCTCCTGGTCGCCGTGGCCGAGCTGATGCGCGAGGCGAGCACGACCGCCATCGAGCCCCGCTTCCACGCCCTCGGCGACGGCGACGTGATCGAGAAGGCGGCCGGCGAGTTGGTGACGGTGGCCGACCGGGAGGCCGAGGCGTTGATCACCGACGGCCTCGCCCGGCTCGACCCCGGCGTGCCGGTCGTGGGCGAAGAAGCGGTCGCCGCCGACGCGACCCGCCTGGAGGACCTGGCCGCGCCACGAGTGTGGGTGGTCGATCCCCTCGACGGCACCGCCAATTTCGTCAACGGTTCCCCGGACTGGGCGGTGATGGTGGCGCTGATCCTCGACGGCGCCACCGCGGCGTCGTGGATCTGGCAGCCCCTCGAGCAACGCATGTACGCCGCCCGTCGCGGCCGCGGCGCCACGTGCAACGGACGGCGCCTGGTGGCCGCGCCCCGCCCCCGGTCCGAGGCCGAGCTCACCGGTGCCGTGCTCACCCGCTACCTCGACCAGCCCACCCGCGAGCGGGTCGACCGCAACGTCGGGCGCTTCGGGACGGTCACCGCCGGCCGGCACTGCGCCGGGGTCGAGTACCCCGCCCTCATCGACGGGACGACGGACTTCGCCTTCTTCTGGCGCACCCTGCCCTGGGACCACGCTCCGGGCACGCTGCTCGTGGAGGAGGCCGGCGGGGTCGCGGCCCGTCCCGACGGCTCTTCCTACCGCCCCGGGCCCGGCGGCGTCGGCCTGCTCGTCGCCGCCGACCGACCCACGTGGGACCTGGCGCACGGCCTCTTGGACTGATCCGGCCGGCCTCTCGTCGGGCCGCACCGGACCTGGCCCGACGTCGCCCACCGGCGGTCGGAGCCATTCGTGTATACCCCCACCGGTATGGACCTTCGACCCTACCGCTCATCGCTCCGTCGGGAGAAGCTGCACCAGAGCCACCACGACACCGGGAACCACGCCATGAGCACAACCACCGTCGAGTCCAGCAACCACTACCACGAGGTCGCCGCGGATCTCCGACTCCCGACCCGGGAGCTGCGCAAGGCCATCCCCGACACGTGGGCGGGCTTCGCCCAGCTGCACCAGAGCGCGATGGCCGAGGGTGCACTCCCCACCAAGGTGAAGGAGCTGATGGCCCTCGTCGTCGGCGTCGTCAAGCACTGCGACGGCTGTGTGGCCTACCACGCACGCGGCGCCGCAGCCGCCGGCGCCACGGAGGCCGAGGTGGTCGAGGCCCTCGGCGTGGCCCTGCTCATGGAAGGCGGGCCGGCCAGCGTGTGGGCACCGCGCGCCCTCGAGGCCTTCCGGGAGTTCGCCGGGCCCCCCGCCGGCTGACGGACACGAACACGGCGGCCCTGCCGCCCCGAGGTCCCTCCCCGGTCCCCGATCCCGCCCCGTCGGCGGGGTCGGGGACCGATGGGACGGAGGGTCCGATGATGGACGGAGGACCCGATGGACGGAGGGCGCGGCGATCAGCCGGGGAGTTGCACCGGTCTGCCGCGGAGCACGTTCCAGAGCCCGGCCATGCCGCCCCGCCACCCGAGTGAACGGGCCGCGGGCGAGTAGCCGAAAGCGTGGTTCGGGAGCCGGACCCGGACCGGTTCGGGACGGATGGAGAACTCGAGGGGCGGGTCCATCAGCATGGACTCGCCGTCGAGGCCGATCTCGACCGGGTCCTCGGAGGTCACGGTGAAGCTCGCCGTCGCCCACTGGTCGAACCCCTCGAAGCGCTCAGGACGCCCGGTCGCGAGCGCGGCGAGGAACGCGGCCGCCGCACCCGGCTTGTCGAGCACGAGCGACACCACCCCGAGCCGGTGCGTGTCGAGGCGCGGGCGACCGGTCCGGCTGGCCATGGTCTCGCCGTAGGGGTTGTTGGAGATCTGGATGATGTGGGCGCCACGGTGCTCGCTGCCGTCGGGACGGGTGAAGCGCAGGTCGAAGGGCTCGGACTCCGGTCCGAGCACTTGGGGCAAGGTCGCCAAGGTGGTGTCGCGCTTGTTGTCGCGGTACTCCGGCGAGCGCACGATGGCCGCGTAGAGGCCCAGCGAGACGTTGTTGACGAACACGTGCCCGTTCAGGTCGGCGAGGTCCATCTGGCGTTCCACGGCGGCGCCGTAGGCGTCGAGGGCGCCCACCACGTCCTCGCGGTCGAGGCCGAGGTCGAGGGCGAGGTGGTTGCGGGTGCCGGCGGGGACCACCACCATCGGCAGGTCGAGCTCCGCGGCGACGGTGCCGACCATCGCCTGCGAGCCGTCGCCCCCGGCCATGCCCAACACGTCGACGCCACTGGCGGCCTTGTCCCGCACGACCTGGAGCCAGTCCTGCCCCGGCTCGAGCACGACCGGCTCGATCCCGCGGCGGCGGCACTCCTCCACCAGGCGGAACCGCTCGGCCTTGCCCCCACCCGACTTCAGGTTCATGAAGAGGACCCCCCGCTGCGCCGGCGGGACCGGGGTGCCCGGGGTCTCGGCGCGAACGAGCGCGGTGCGCGTCGTCCCGAGGGCGTGACGGACGAGGGCCAGTGCCCCGAGGACGGCCAGGACCCGCAGCACCAGGGACGCGACGATCGCGCCCTCGGCGGCGACGACGGAGACGACCAGGCCCGCCAGCACCGCGACCGCCACCCCCACGGCGACGGTGCGGGTGTGCCCCGAGCGGGTGAGTGCCTTCCAGCCCGCGCCGAGCAGCACCAGGAGCAGCACCGCTTGCAGCAGCACCCGGCCGGTGTCGTCGACCACGCGGACGGCCGTGGCCACGGCCACGAGGGCGAAGACCACGAACGATCCCGCCGCCGCCAGGCGCTGCGACAGGGTGGGCGGCGTGCCCGAGATGGTCAAGACCTCGCCTCCTGAGGTGGACGGACGACCGGTCCCAGCATGACCGATCGGTGACGGTCGAGGCCAAGGACCCGAGGGACGCGCCACGGCGCCGTGGGCTACCGTCTCCCCTGCGCCCACGGGCGCACACCGGACCGCGGCCGGCAGAGGTGGGGACATGGCAAGAGGGGCGAAGATCCGTCGCAGCGTGGCACGTGCGTTGACGGCGACGCTGCTGGTCTCGGGCGTCGCGTTCGTGGGGCCTGATCCGGCGGGCGCCGTCACCAACCCGCCACCGTTCCTCCTCAAGTGGGGCACCCTCGGCACCGGCACGACGCAGTTCGACACGCCCTCGGCCGTGGCCATCGGACCGGGCGGCGAGGTCTACACCCTCGACTCGGTGAACAACAGGGTGCAGGTGTTCACCCCGGAGGGCGCCTTCCTGCGCCAGATCGGCCGCACCGGCACCGGCCGCGGGCAGTTCACCAACCCCGAGGGACTGGCGGTCGATTCCGAGGGCAACGTCTACGTGAGCGACGACGGCGACCGCGTGCAGAAGTTCGACCCCACCGGCGCGTGGCTGATGCGCATCGGCCTGAGCGGGAGCGCCCTCGGCCGCCTGTCCGATCCCGCCGGCATCGCCGTCGACCCCGCCGACAACATCTACGTCGTCGACCGCGGCAACAGTCGGGTGCAGAAGTTCAACAGCGAGACCGGCCGCTTCCTAAACGCGTTCGGCGTGGCGGGCGGCGCGAACGGTCAGTTCAACGCCCCCCGTTCGGTGGCGGTGGACAGCGACGACCACGTGCTCGTGGCCGACACCGGCAACCACCGCGTCCAGGTCTTCAGCCTCTTCGGCGCCTTCGTGCGGTCGTTCGGCGGGCAGGGCTCGGCGGCGGGGCAGTTCCAGTCCCCGGGCAGCATCGCCGTCGACAGCGAGAACCGGGTGTACGTCGCCGACACGGGCAACGACCGCATGCAGCTCCTGAGCGCGACCGGGGCCCCGCTGGCCGCCTGGGGCGTCACGGGCAGCGGCAAGGGCAAGTTCCGCGGCCCGAACGGCGTGGCCCTCGACGACGTCGACGACGTGTACGTCGCCGACGGCGGCAATCATCGCGTCCAGGCGTTCGGACCCCTGCCGCAACCCGACGGCTCCATCCGCGTGGGCACCACCGGCGCCTTCGCCGGCGACAACATCCACAACACCTCTGGTCGCGGCCAGACCGCCGCCGCCACGACGGCCGCCGGACGAGCCGCCACGTACGACGTCACCTGGCAGAACGACGGCGTCTTCCAGGAGAGGCTCCGGCTGCGGGGTACCGCGTCCACCGCCCGGTTCTCGGTGCGGTACACGGTCGGCGGCACCAACGTCACCTCGGCCGTGGTCGCGGGCACCTACCGCACGCCGAGCCTGGCGCCCGGCGCCACGGCGACGATGCGGGTCACGGTCACCCCCGCGGCCGGGGCCTCGGCGCTGAGCGCCACGCTTCGGGGCACGTCGGTCCTCGACAGCACCCGGATCGACGTGGTGCGCTTCGTCACCACGCGCGGCTGAGCCCGGGATCAGGGCGAGGGGCGACGACGACGATGGTCCTTCGACGCGCGGCCTTCCGGCCCTGTGCCCGACGCGGGCGCCGGCACAGGATCGAGACGTGAGAGCGATCCACCGCGTCGCCTGCCTGCTCGTGCTGATCGCCTTGGTGCCCGTGGGCGCGGCGGCAGAGCCGGCACCCACGCCGTCGGGGGTCGGCACCTTCGCCCCGACCGCGGCGACCCCCGCGTCCTCCGCAACCACCACCTCGGCCGCCCCCGCCCCCACCACGACCGTCGCCGTCGTCCCATCGCCCCCGGCCGGCGAGGTCGGTCCCGTCGCCGAACCGGGCACCACCACCCCGGACACCACCACCCCGGACACCACCGTCCCCCCCGACGTCACCCCGCCGTCGCTCGGCCTGCACATCGCCCACCCGCACTTCAGCCCCAACGGGGACCGGGTCCGGGACAAGACGTTCTTCGGGCTCACCGCCACCGAGCGTGTCGTGGTGGACATCGTCATCCGCAACGCGAGCGGTACCGCCCGCAAGACCGAGACGGTCACCTTCGGCCCCGGCGAGCGCTCGGTCACCTGGGGCGGCCGCATCGAGCGTCGAGGGGTCTGGGGTCGGGCCGCGGACGGGGACTACACGGTGAAGTTCGTCGCCCGGGACGCCGCCGGCAACGCCACGAAGAAGATCCGGACGGTGACCGTCGACACGACCGCACCCCGCCTGACGTGGGGCTCGATCACCCCGGACCCGTGGGGCGCGACCGGCGCGATCTCGTACAACTTCACCACCGCCGACGCCTCGCCGCCCCTGCGCCTCTACGCCTCGGCCTCGAGCCGGATCGGCGTGCTCGACCGCAGCAGCACCACGAGCCACCCACGCGGCGCCACCCGGCTGGCGTGGCGGCCGAACTACTCGGACGGCACCGTGTTCCTCCCTGGCAACTACTTCGGGGCCGTGCGCGCCACCGACGACGCCGGCAACGCCGCCACCAGCGCGTTCCGAGCGTTCCGGGTGGACCGCTCGGTGCCGTCGCTCGTGGTGCGACGCGTGGAGGCGGCGGGCAACCGGGTGGCGCTCACCTTCGACGACTGCATCGAGGGCGCGGCGTGGGACTCGATCCTGTCCACGCTGCGGGCCTACGGCGTGCGGGCCACCTTCTTCTGCCCGGGTGACCAGGTGTACGCCCACCCCGGCCAGGCGCAGGCCACCGTCGCCGCCGGCCACGACGCGGGCAGCCACAGCAACGGCCACGCCCTGCTCTCCCACCTGTCGTACGCCGACATCGCCAGCCGCCTGGCCATCGACAAGACGGCGTGGTGGTCGGTCGCCCGTGCCACCCCGACGCCGTACTTCCGACCTCCGTACGGCGACTACGACGCGACCGTGCTCGACGCCGCCGGCGACCAGGGCTTCCGCTACACCGTCATCTGGGACGTCGATCCCAACGACTGGCAGAGCCCGGGTTCCTCAGCGATCGCTTCTCGGGTCCTCGGCTCGGCCCGGCCGGGCTCCATCGTCCTGCTCCACGTGAAGTCCCAGACCGCGGCGGCGCTGCCCACGATCCTCGCCGGCCTGCGTGCCCGCGGCCTCCAGCAGTCCAGCCTCAGCGAGCTCTTCCGGGCCAACGGCTGGCACTGATCCCGGCCGAATCCGGTGGCGGAACCGTCGGACCAGTGATAGGAATGAGTCTCATTCCTATCATGACGGAGGATCTGTGGACCTTGACCAGCACCTGCACCGGGTGCAGCACCTGGACTGTTCTGGGCGGATCTCGCACACCCTGACCCTGCTCATCGACGGCACCGTCGAGATCTCGTTCGCCGACGGTCGGCGAGCCAGGCTGGACCCGGCGTCGGGCACCAATCTCACGCCCGACGTGCACGTGCCCCCCGGCCTGGTGCACCAGGCCGGCCAGCTCCGACCGTGGTGAGCATCGACGCCGAGGTCGAGCTTCTCATCGTCGGCGCCGGGCCACACGGCCTCTCGTCGGCACTTCACCTGGTCGAAGCCGACCCCTCACTGCGGCACCAGATGGCCGTGGTCGACCCTGACGGCTGGCTCGGGCGCTGGGATCGCCAGTTCGCCCAGTTGGACATCGCCCATCTGCGCTCCCCTGCCGTCCACCACCCCGGACCCGACGCCAGCACCTTCAGCCGGTGGTGCGCCGAGGAGGGCGTCTCCCTCGAGCGCCCCTACGGCATCCCGGATGCGACGGCCTTCCGCGCCCACTGCGCCCACCTCATCAGCGATGCGGGACTGGAGGAAGCGGTCACCCCGACCTCCGTGCATCGCATCGGCGTGACCGAGGGGGACGTCACCGCCCTGCTCACGGACGGGACGACCATCCGCGCCCGACATGTCGTGCTGGCCGTCAATCCAGCTCGGCGCCGACTCCCCAACTGGGTCTTCGACGTCCTGCCGGTTCCAGGGTCGGCGCTCGACCACGCCGGCGACGTCGACCTGCGAGATGTGTCCCTCGACGCCGAGCACGTCGTCGTGGTCGGCGGGGGCCTGACCGCTGGCCACCTCGCTGTGGGAGCTGCCCGGCGGGGCGCCCACGTCACCCTGCTGGCTCGCCGCCCCTTGCGCTCGTCGATGTTCGACACCGACCCGGGGTGGCTCGGGCCCCGCGAGCTGAACGGCTTCACCGCCATTGCCGATCCCCGAGCCCGACTGTCAGCGTGCCGGGCCGCACGGAACGGCGGCAGCATGCCCCCCTGGATGTTGCACCGGATCCGCTCGCTCTCGGCGGCCGGTGCCGTCGACGTGCGCGCACCCGCTCGGATCTGCGGTGCGCAGCGGGCCGGCATCGGTCTCGACCTCGTGCTGGGCGACGAGACCGTCCTGCACGCCGACCGTGTGTGGCTGGCCACGGGCACCGACTCCGATGTCCGCGCCCACCGACTGACCGCACCCCTCCTCGAGTCACACCCGACCCCCGTGTGCGACGGGTTCCCCGTGCTCGACGAGACCCTCCGGTGGCCGGGCACCTCCGTGCACCTGATCGGGCGCCCCGCCATGCTCACGCTCGGGCCGGCCGCCGGGAACCTCTGGGGTGCACGCATGGGCGCCCGGGCCATCACGGCCCACCTCACCGGCCGCCCGGTCGGCGCCATCGAGGCTCCCGCCGCCCCGTTGATGGGGAGAGGCTGGTGTGGGCCCGTCTGGGCCTGAGCGCTAAGGCCTGGAGAGCTTGGCCCGGACGACCTTGGCGGCGTCGCGGGGGTCGGGCAGGGCGAAGCCCTTGCGCAGCAGCGCTTCCTTCTTCTCGGAGAAGGGCGGGTACATCATGGGCGGGTCCATCTTGGTGCTGCGCTCGTGCACAGCCCGCAAGTGGCTGAACGTGTCGAAGCCGAACTTGCCGTGGTACGAGCCCATGCCGCTCGGGCCCACGCCGCCGAAGGGCAGCTCGGGGTTGGACACGTGGAAGATGGTGCCGTTCACGCAGGCGCCGCCGCTGCTCGTGCGATCGAGGACCGCCTCGGTCTCGTCGTCGCGCTCGGAGAACACGTAGAGGGCCAACGGCTTGTCGTTGGCGTTGACGAAGGCGACGGCGTCGTCGAGGCCGTCGGTGGGCAGCACGGGCAGCACCGGGCCGAAGATCTCGTCGGCCATCGCCGGTGCGTCGCGTTCGACGTCGGTGAGGATGGTCGGCGCGATGTAGCGATCGTCCTCGTCGGTGACCCCGCCGGTGGCCGCCGTCCCCGAGTCGAGGAGCTTCTCGAGCCGGTGGAACTGGGAGGAGTTCACGATGCGGGCGTAGTCGGCGCTCTTCTGCGGGTCGTCCCCGTAGAACTCGCCGACGGCGGCGACCATGCGCTCGACGAGGCCGTCGTGCACCGAGCGTTCGACCAGCACGTAGTCGGGGGCGATGCAGGTCTGGCCCGCGTTGAGGAACTTGCCCCACACGATGCGCTTGGCGGCCACGTCGAGGTTGGCCTCGGAGGTGACGATGGCCGGGCTCTTGCCGCCGAGTTCGAGCGTGACGGGGGTGAGGTGCTCGGCGGCCGCGGCCATGACCACCCGGGCCACCCGGCCGTTGCCCGTGTAGAAGATGTGGTCCACCCGCTGGGCGAGGAGCTCGGTGGTCTCGGCGACACCGCCCTGCACCACCTGGAGGGCCGGGTCGCCGAGGCCGTGGACGATGTCGGCGATGACCGCGGCGCTGGCCGGCGCCAGCTCGGACGGCTTGACCACGACCGCGTTGCCGGCGGCGACCGCGGCGGCGAGGGGCTGGAGGGCGAGCTGCACCGGGTAGTTCCAGGGGGCGATCACGGTGACCACGCCCAGCGGCTCGGGCACCAGCTTGGACGTCCCCGGCTTGAAGGTGAGCGGGGTGCGCACCCGTCGGGGCTTCATCCACGAGCGCAGGTGGGCGACCGAGTGGTCGATCTCGCTGATGCCGAAGCCGATGTCGGCCGTCCAGGCCTCGAAGGTGGGCTTGCCGAGGTCGAGGCGCAGCGCCTCGAGCAGCTCGGCCTCGCGGTCGACGAGGGCGGCCCGGAGCGCGGCGAGGGTGTCGAGGCGCCACGCCAGCGGCTTGGTGCGACCGTCGTCGAACGCGGCCCGGGCCGCAGCCACGAGGCCGGCGATCGCGTCGACCGGGGTGGCCTCGAAGCCGAAGGTGTCGGTGCTGGCCTGGGTGGCGGTCATGGGTGCTCTCCTCGCGAGGGTCCCGGCAAGGCTACGCCCGGGTGCCCGCAGGCGCGGGTCCGCTCGAGCTCCTGGAGCTCAGTACTGCATGAACTCGTGGACCACGAAGTAGTAGCCACAGCCCTTGGCCACCCCCGTCCCCGAGTAGTTGAAGGCCGGGTTCAAGATGTTGGCGCGGTGGGAGGACGAGTTCATGAAGGCGTTGTGCATGGCGGAGAGCGAGGTGGCGCGGCCCACGTTCTCGGCGAGGCGGCGCCAGCGGTAGGGGTTCGCCGACGCGTAGGTCCGGCTGTGCCCCACCGTGCAGGTGGCGGCCATCCACTCGGCCCAGTCCTGGGCGAAGTCCGACAGCCACTGGTTCGCCCCGGTGGCCCCGATACCGCGCGACGTCCGTGAGTTGTTGATCTGGTTGAACACCGTCGTCTGGTCGGACGAGACGCACGAGGACGCGACGAGGCTGACGGTCAGCCCCAGCGCGAGGAGGGCGACGACGCGGCGCCGGCGGCGGGGCCGACGCGACGTCGGAGGGACCTGGGAGTGCACCTGGGTCGACATGGCTCTGGCTCCTTCTCGCCCGCTGCGACCCGCCCGGGGAACACGATGACCTTACCCGGCGACCTCCGGATCGACGCCCGAGAGCAACTCGTCGAGCGACCGCAGGTCGCTCGCGCTGAGCGCCAGGAGCGCGTCGGGCGGCACGCTCATCCGCTCGTGGAGGGTGGCGCGGGCGGCGAGGCCGGCGTCGGTGAGCTGGAGGATCTTCACCCGCCGATCGGTCGGGCTGACCCGCCGCTCGACGTAGCCGGCCTCCTCGAGGCGATCGGCCAGGAAGGTGACGTTGGACGCGTCGCACTTCCAGTCCGCGGCCAGCGAGCGCATGGGCTTGGGCTCGTCGGGGTCCAGCGAGAGCAGGGCGTGCATGTGGGCAGGCGTCAGCCCCACCTCGGCGGAGATGGCGAGGAACTCGTCCTTGCGGCTCTGCACGAGACGGAAGATGCGCTGCCAGACCGACGAGGCCAGCTCGTCCTTGCTCGCGCCCATGCCCCTCAGGATACCCACGTTCTTTGGCCCTTCAATGATTGAGTCGTTAAACACTTGACCAAGTTCAAGGATCCGTGGATAGGGTGGCCGCCATGACAGAGCCCGCCATCGTCGTGGACGGCATCGGCAAGCGCTTCGGTGAGGTCGAGGCCCTGCGCGACGTGTCCTTCGACGTCCCCCGCGGCACGGTGCTCGGCCTGCTCGGCCCCAACGGGGCGGGCAAGACCACCTCCGTGCGCATCCTCACCACCCTCCTCCCGCCCGACACCGGCACCGCCCACGTGCTCGGGCGGGACGTGACCACCGACCGCCAGGCGGTCCGCACCTCGATCGGGCTCGCCGGCCAGTACGCCGCAGTGGACGAGTTCCTCACCGGCCGCGAGAACCTGCACATGGTGGGGCGCCTCACCCACCTCGGCAAGGCCGCGATCCGGGCCCGGGCGGACGAACTGCTCGAGCAGTTCGACCTGGCCGATGCCGCCGACGATCGCCAGGTGCGCACCTACTCCGGCGGTATGCGCCGGCGCCTCGACCTCGCCGCCGCCCTCGTGCACCGTCCGCCGGTCCTCTTCCTCGACGAGCCCACGACGGGGCTCGACCCGCAGGGTCGCAACGACCTGTGGGCCACCATCGAGCAGCTCGTCGACGACGGCACCACCCTGCTGTTGACCACCCAGTACCTGGAGGAGGCCGACCGACTGGCCGACCGCATCGTGGTCATCGACCACGGGACCGTCATCGCCGAGGGCACGGCGACGGAGCTGAAGGCCCGCCTCGGCTCGACCGTCCTCGAGCTGGGCTTCACCAACCAGGACGAAACCACCCGGGCGAGCGGCCTGCTCGCCGACATCGGCCAGCCGGCCGTGGACGGCCACCTCCTGCGGGTCACGGTCAGCGAAGGCGCCCGCTCGATGCTCGCCGCGGTCCGCGTCCTCGACGAGGCCGGGCTCGAGCCCACCACCGCCGCCCTGCGCGAGCCCACCCTCGACGACGTCTTCCTCAGCCTCACCGGCCGCCCGGCCGAGGACCCCCCGTCCGACGGCGCCCCGGTCGCCGAGACCCGAGGAGCCGCCTGATGGCCACCGCCACGCTCGACCCCACCGGCCGCGTCGGCTCACCCGCCGCCGGCTCACGCCACACCGCCGTGGCAGACGCGATGACCCTCACGTGGCGCAACCTGCTGAACCTGCGCCGCAAGCCGCAGCTCATCGTGTTCGCCACCGTGCAGCCGGTGATCTTCGTGCTGATGTTCCGCTTCGTGTTCGGCGGCGCCATCTCCGTGCCGGGCACGTCGTACGTGAACTACCTGATGGCCGGGATCTTCGTGCAGACCGTCACCTTCGGCGCGCTGAGCACCGGTGTCGGCCTCGCCGAGGACATGCAGAACGGTCTCATCGACCGCTTCCGGTCGCTTCCGATGGCCCGGTCGGCGGTCCTGGTCGGTCGTACCCTCGCCGATCTGTGCCGCAACGTCTTCGTGGTGGCACTGATGGCGGTGGTCGGCTTCCTCGTCGGCTTCCGCTGGGAGACCAACGCCCTGGCCTTCCTCGCCGGCCTCGGCATCGTCCTGCTCTTCTCGTTCGCGCTGTCATGGGTCTTCGCCTTCGTGGGCATGACCGTGGGCGACGCCGAGACCGCGCAGGCGGCGTCGTTCCCCATCCTCGCCCCGCTGGTGTTCGCCTCGTCGGCCTTCGTGCCGCTGAACACGATGCCCGGCTGGCTGCAGGCCTTCGCCGAGCACCAACCGGTCTCCATCACCGTCGACGCGGTCCGGGCCCTCTGCCTCGGCGGGCCCACCGCGGGACCGGTGTTCAAGGCCTTCCTGTGGATGATCGCCATCGTGGCGGTCTTCGCTCCCCTGGCCATCCGCCGCTACCGCCAGGTCTGACCCGGCCCCAGAATCGGATGGGCGGGGCGCGACCGGGGAGACTGGGGGCGTGCCCCTCGAGCTCTCGTGGTTCGCGCCGTCGTGTCTCGGCGACACGGCCCGCCTCGGCGTGGCCGACCCGGCGCGGCGGGCGACGTTCGCCTACAACCGCCGGGTCATCGGCCTGGCCGACACCCTGGGCTTCCAGAACGTCCTGATCCCGTCGAGCTACGTGCCGGGGATGGACCCGTGGACGCTGGCGTCGGCGCTCGGGCCGATGACCGGGTCGACCCGCTTGTTGCCGGCGGTGCGGGTGGGCGAGTTCGACCCGCCGATGTTCGCCCGGGCGGCCAAGTCGCTCCAGCAGGTCATGGACGGGCGGCTGACCGTCAACATCATCTCCAGCGAACTGGCCGGCGAGACCCTGTCCTCGGAGGACCGCTACGCCCGCACGGCCGAGGCCATGGCCCTGTTGCGGGCGTTCTGGACCGCCGACCACGTGCGCCACGAGGGGCGGTGGTGGACCTACGACCTGCCCACCGCGCCGACCCGAACCCGCACGCCGCCGCCGATGTACTTCGGGGGGACCTCCGAGCCTGCCAAGGCCGTCGCCGCCGAGCACGCCGACTGCTACCTGATGTGGGTGGAGGGGGTGGCGTCCATCGGGGCGCTCGTGGAGGACCTGCGGGGTCGGGCCGCCGCCCACGATCGCACCCTCGCGTTCGGGCTGCGCACCCACGTGATCGTCCGCCCCACCGAGGCCGAGGCCCGGCGGGCGGCCGCCGAGCTGGTGAGCGAGCTCGACCCGGACGTCGGCCGACGCCTCAAGGAGTCGTCCCACGACCACCAGTCGGTCGGCGTGCAGCGCCAGGACGCGCTGCGGGCGGCAGCGGGCGACGACGGCTTCGCCGAGGAGCACCTCTGGACGGGCATCGGCGTGGCCCGCAGCGGCGTCGGCGCGGCGATCGTCGGCGACCCCGACCAGGTCGAGGCCAAGCTCCGCGCCTACGCGGCGCTCGGCATCGACTCGTTCATCCTCTCGGGCTACCCGCTGGACGACGAGGCCCGACGGTTCGCCGAGCTGGTCCTCCCCCGCTTCGCCGACGAGGTCGGCGCTCTGACGTTCTCCGATGAGCTCGCTTGGAGCGACGAGGCGACCCGCAGAATGATCGCCGACGAGCCGTGGTGACTCCCTCGCACCCGACGTGACGAGGTCGAGAGCCGACGCCGCTTTCAACTCTACTGAGCCGCGAGAAGGCGACCCTGGAGATCGGTGAGCAGGTAGGTGGCACGGTCACGGGTCCACGCTTGGCCGGACTGCGGGTCGTACTCGCCGGGCAGGTCCACGCCCTCGGGCACGGCGGCGCCGGCCATCCCCGCGGCCTCGCTGGTGAGCACGCAGCGCACCGCATGGTCGGCGAAGGCGATGACGCCCACTTGGCCGAGGTCGACCCCGGCGTCGTCTGCCAGGGTGACGGCTTTCTCGGCCACCCCGGCGGTGCTCAGGTAGACGACCTCGCCGTCGGGCCCCGTGTCGGGGTCGATGGAGGTGACGTCGGCGACGCCCTGGTCGACCAGCAGCTCGGCGACCTCCCACTGGGCGAAGACGGGGACGGGGTGCTCGGCCACGAAGTCGGCGGTGACCTGGGCAAGGTCCTCGTTCATGGGCCCGGCGCTGAGCGTTCCGTCGGCGGCCTCCCGGTTGCCGAAGGCGTAGACCACGACGCTGTCGACCTCGTCGACGGGCACGGTGGGCGGCACCATCGACACGAGCGGGTCGGTGAAGACGGCGTCGAGGCCGACCAGCGCCTCGAACTGCGCCACGCCGTCGGCGCCGAGGCCGTCGACGAGCTCCTGCGCGAGCGTGGCGTCGCCGAGCTCGTCGGTCCACCGGGCCACGAGGCCGTCGGCGAAGGTGGCGGGGGCGGTCGTGGAGGGGGTGGACGACGTCGTGGTGACCTCCTCGGTCGTCGCCGTGGGGGCGCTGGTGGCACTGGCCTCGGCGTCGCTCCCTCCTCCGCTCCCGCAGGCGCCGAGTGAACCGGTCGCCAGCGTGGCGGCGAGGAGCAGGAGGAGGCGCCGGCGGGGGCTGGTCACGGCGGCAACGTACCCGACCGGTCACGGCCGCGTTCGCCCGGATCGGCCGACGGGCAGCCGGGTCGTGAACACCAGGGCTAGGGTCCGCGGCCGATGGCCGACGTGACCTTCCTCGCCGACGGGGGCATGGACTTCGCCGTGCGCTGCGTGCTCAGCGGCGCGCCGTACGCCACCGCCGAGCCCGGCGAGGTGCTGGCGGTGGTGGCCGAGGTCGTCGACGGCGATCCGTCGTCGTGGCGCGACACCTGGCTGGCGCGGGGCAGGGCGCTGGCGACGGCGGCTGCTTCGGATGCCGCTGCCGGTCGGCCACGGTCGGCATGCGGCGGCGCGCTGCGGGCCGCCAACTACCTCTTCGCCGGCAACTACTACGCCCCGGCCTGCACCGACGCGGCCGGCGCCCGCTCGGTCTGGGCCGAGCACCGGGCGGCGTGGGATCTCGCCGTGTCGTGCTGGCCCACGCCGGCGGCGTTGGCGGCGATCGACACACCCGCCGGGACACTTCCCGGCTACTGGTTCGCGGGCGCGGCGCCCGCGGGCGAGCGCCGCCCCGTCGTGGTGCTCATCGGCGGCATCGAGACGCCGATGTCCGACGCTCCCATGACCGGGCTCACCGACGCCCTCGCCCGCGGCTACCGGGTGCTGCTGCTGGACGGCCCCGGCCAGGGGGCCGCGCTCTACGACGGTGGCCTGACGTTGGCGCCGCGCTGGGACGACGTGTGGCCGGCTGTGCTCGACGGGCTGGCGGCGCAACCCGGGGTCGACGCCGACCGGGTGTGCCTGATGGGCATCAACCACGGCGGGCTGTGGGCGGCGCAGGGCGCGGCGATCGGCGGAGATCGGGTGGCGGCGTTGGTCCTCGACCCGGCCGTGACCGGCCTCGTCGACGACGTGGTGGCCGGACTTCCCGAGGAGCTCGCCGCCCTCTGGCGGTCGCAGCCGGAGGCGCTGGACCGGGCCGTCGCCGACCGGGCGGCGTCCGATGCCGACTTGGCCTTCTGGGTCGCGAAGACGCTCGACCCGTTCCCGGGCGGCGGCGGGGTGCGCGCCGCCCTGGATGCACTGGCGGCTGCGGTCCTCACCGAAGCCGACCTCGCCGCCGTGGCCTCTCCCACCCTCGTGTGCGTGGCCGAGCACGCGTCGGCCTTCGTGGGCCAGGCCGACCCGGTCCTCGCCGCCCTCGGCCCGCGCGCCACCCGCCTCGACTTCACGGCCGCCGAGGGCGCCGGCCTCGACTGCGAGATCGGCGCGCCACAGGTCCGCAACGCCCGGGTCTACGACCGCCTCGACGCCCTCTTCGCCGGCTGATCCGGCCCTCCTGCTTCGCCCCCGGCACTCCGGGACCGCCCTGATGTCCGAGGGCACAACCTCGTGGTCCCGGAGCGAGGGCCCTGCGCGGGTGCCGGACCCGGATCTCGCACTCGGGGACCACCGTGCTGTTCCCGGGCACATCCACGTGGTCCCAGAGCGGGAGCGGGGGGCGGGTACGGTCGGACCGAAGCAGCCGACGACGACAGGACGGGCAATGGCAGGCATCGGGTGGTTCCGGGCGCTGGTGGTGGACGCCGACGACTACGAGGGCCTGGCCGAGTTCTGGCGCCAGCTGCTCGACGTCGAGGTGGCCGAACGGGTCGAGGAGTGGGTGCAGCTGACGCCGGACAAAGGCGGCGTCTACCTGGCGTTCCAGCCCGCGCCTGCGGGCGAGGAGCCGACGGGGCTGCGGGTGCGCCCCGACATCGAGGTCGACGACGTCGACGCCGCCAAGGCACGCATCATCGAGCTCGGCGGCCACGAGGTGCGAGTGGTGCACGAGCCCGACGGCGACACCCACATCGTGATGGCCGACCCCGAGGGCAACGAGTTCTGCATCCTGCCGCCGCTGCCGCCGGAGCTGGCCCGGCCTTCCTGACGATCCCGTGGACGATGTCGCCCCTCGCGCCGTCCGACGGCGGGCCCACGCGATGCGGGTCCCCCGCACCGCACCGGGCCGCGCTGCCGCGGAACCCGTGATCACCTCGGCAGCCGTCCCCAGCGGGACGATGAACGCGTGCCAGGCCTGAACGTCCCCGCGCCCGCCCACCGTCCGCTCTTCGCGGCCGGGCTCATGGGAGCGCTGTGTCCCGAGGGTCGCACCCTGGACCCGGGCCAACAGGCGGTGTTCGACGCCATCCGCGCGGCGTTCCGCGAGGGTGTGGTCGGCGAGACCCCCGCCGAGGTCACCGCGTTGCCACCGGTCGAGCCGGCGCCGGCGGCCGAGGTCGCCGCGGTCCTGTCCGAGACGGAGCGCAACGTGCTGGCCCACGCCGTCGCTGCCCTCGAGCTCATCGCCCACCCGCTCGACCCCGCGGTCGAGCGCCACGCCGGCCGTTACCTCTCCGAGCTCGGGGTGCACGCCCCCTACCAGTCCCTCTGCAGGGAGACGGCCCGCGGCGAGCTCGCCCTCCTCCACGCCGACTTCATCCGCCACAGCTGGACGACCGAGGTGACCCTGCACGAGGGCTTCCGCCACGGCCGCCTGCTCGAGCTGGCCCGGTCGAAGGCCGCCTACTACGGCGTGGGCGGCGAGCCCGCGGTGGCTCGGCGCTGGGAGGCGCTCGCGTCCTGCCCCGACGGGTCCTGGGGAAAGGCGGTGGCCGAGTTCTACGCCCTCCACCGCTTCCCGTTCCCCGGTGAGCCCCACGGCATCTACGAGGTGGGCGCGGCCCACGACTGGGTGCACGTCCTGTGCGACTACGGGACCGACCCGGAGGGCGAGATCGAGGTCTTCGGCTTCATCGCCGGCGCCTCCGACGACCCCCGGGCCTTCGTGAACTTCGCCTTCACCCTCGCCCTGTTCCAGAACGCCTCGGTGCGCACCGTCGGCGGCAAGAAGGTGGGCATCGCCCGGGCCGACACCCTGGCCGAGCCAGGCGCCGCCGACCGCTTCGCCGACGCGATGCGCCGGTCGAGGTCGGCCACCGCCGACGTCATCGCCCTCGACCACTTCTCCTACGCCGACGTGCCGTTGGACGAGGCCCGGTCACGCTTCGGCATCGTCCACAAGGGCGTCCCGGGACCCGGCTGGAGGGGCTGACGCGGTGCGCTCCCGCGGGCCTCAGCCGTGGAGGGCCTGGAACACGTCGTAGACCATCCACGCGGGCCAGAAGATGCCCTGGAAGAGCACGAAGACGTACTCCCAGAACGTGTCGGCCTGCTGCCAGAACCAGACCCAGGCCCCGAACATCCCGAGGCAGTAGATGGCGCCGCTCCCGGCGGCGTTGGCGTGCTCCTTGGCCATGACGCGCTCCTCCTCGATCGGCGGTGCATCCGAGCGGCCCGGCGGCGCATGCTCGGCGGGCCGCGTCCACCCACGGCGACCGTACGACGCCCCACCGGACGACAGTAGGGGCGGAGGTCCCGCCGCGCCTTCGCTGCCGAGGTCGGTCGCCACCCTGCGTGACGTCCCCCGTCGCGAAGCCTGCATTGGAGGAACTGCCAGTCACCGGTGACTGCCATTTCCTCCAGAGATCGTCGTTCGGCGATGCGGAACCACTCTCCGAGGTGCGACCGGGACGGGACGCCGACAGACCGGACCGCCGACCGCATGCCGGCGGCTCGACGGATGCCGTCGGCGAAGGTCGAAGCCGGAGCGCCGGCTACGCCGGCGAACCATCCGGCCGGGCCCGAGCGGCGCCGACGCCGGCACGGACGCCGGCCGCCACGGCGGCGCCGGCGAGGGAGACGGCCAACAGGACGAGGGCGGCCAGGCGGAGGCCCTCGGCGAAGGCCGCCGCGTCGACCGCCGACGCGGCGGCGCCGGCGGTCACCGAGGTGGGCACGCCGCCGCCGGAGCGGTCGAGGGCCAGGGTCGACACGGTGATACCGGCCACGATGCCCAGGTTGCGCAGGGTGGTGAGCAGCCCCGAGGCGACGCTGGCGTCCTCGGCGGGCGCCGCCGCCAGCGAGGTGCTGGTGGTGAGGGTGAAGGCCAGCCCCTGGCCCAGTCCGCTGATGGCCAGGCCGACGAGGGCGGCGGTGACCTCGGACGACCCCGCCAGCGCCGCCACCGCGGCGAAGGACGCTGCGATCAGTAGTTGGCCGACCACGAGCGACCAGCGCTCGCCGAGGCGGCGGGTGATGCGGCCGATGCCGAGGCCGACCGCGGCGAAGGGCACCGAGTAGAGGAGGAAGGCGGCGCCAGCCTCGAGCGCGATCCAGCCGGCGACGTCCTGGAGGGCCAGGGTGAGCAGGAACTGGAGCGCCCCGAAGCCGACGTTGGCCAGCAGGGCGACGGTCACCGGCACCCAGAACGAGCGGCGCCGCCAGAGCACCGGGTCGACGACGGGCGGCGGCTCGGGCCGGCGCTCGCGTCGGGCGAACACGGCGGCGCTTCCCAGGGCGATGGTCGCCGCCGCGAGGGTCGCCGGCGCCAGCCATCCCTGGGTGCCGACGGTCTGCACCGCGAAGGTCAGCGCGGCGACGGCGGCGGTCACCGCCACGGCAGCGCGTCGGTCGAGCGCCGGCCGTGCTCCCGGTCGAGCCGGCGCGTCGTGCACCGAGCGATGGACGAGGACGAGTGCGATCAGCAGGGGCGGGAGGTCGGCGAGGAAGAAGTAGCGCCACGACCCGAGGTCGGTGAGCACCCCGCCGACCAGCGGCCCGACCGCGAGGGCGAGTCCGCCGACCGCCGACCACACCCCGACGGCCCGGGTGCGGAAGGGCTCGACCGTCCCCGCGCTGAGCGCCCCCAGCGAGGCAGTCATGAACAGCGCCATGCCCACGCCCTGCACGAGGCGGCCGAGGACGAGCACCAGGAAGGTCGGCGCCGCCAGGCAGGCGACCGTCCCGGCGAGGAAGCACCAGAGCCCGGCCAGCAGCAGGCGTCGGCGCCCCGCCGTGTCGGCCACCCGGCCGGCGACGATCAGCGGCGCCGCCGACCCCAGCGCGAAGGCGCTGACCACCCAACCGAGCAGCGCCTGGTCGACCCCGAGGTCGGTCCCGATCGCTGGCAGGGCGACTACGACGCCGGCGAAGTCGATGCTGAGCACCGCCACCGGCACGCAGATGGCGACGACCAGCGCCCAGTCCCCCCGCTCCCCCGTCGCTGTCGACTCCACCCTCGGACTATCGCAGCCCGGGCCACTCCGGACGGGGAGGAACCTTTCGGGCCGCCGTCGCGTCTAAGCCTTCGACATGGCGGGGATCCAATCAGCGGAGGAGTTCGCCGACCACTACCGCGCCGAGGCCACCGCATGCCTCGGTCTGGCCTACGCCCTGTGCGGTGACCGATCCCTCGCCGAGGAGGTGGTGGCTGATGCGTTTGCACGGACATGGCCGGCGTTCCAGGAGGGCCGGATCGACGACGTGCACGCCTACGTGCGGCGGGCCGTCGTGAACACGATGAACGGGCGGTTCCGGCGGCGCGCCGTCGAGCGCCGGCACGCGGCCCGCGAGGCGAACGAGGCCGAGCGGACGGCGTCGGGCGGAGCCGAGCGCGTCGTTGACCACGTGTCGTTGTGGCCCGCCCTTCAGTCGCTGCCGGCCCCGCAGCGGGCCGTGCTGGTCCTGCGTTTCCTCGAAGACCAGTCCGAACAGCAGACCGCCACGCTGCTCGGCGTCCGCGTGGGCACGGTGAAGTCGCGGACCGCCCGGGGGCTGGCCCGCCTGCAGGAACTGCTCGAGGAGGATCGATGACCGACACCCGACAGGCCCTCCGCCGGGCCCTGTCCGACCAGACCGCCACGGTGGACCTGTCGCCCTCGTTTGCCGACCGCGTCGGGGACGCCACGGCGCGCCACGCCCGCCGGCGGCGTCGTACGGCCCGCGTCGTCGCGGTGGCAGTGGTGGCCGTGCTGGCCGGCGGCGCGTTCGTCGCGCTCCGGGCCACGGGTGACAGCGCCCCCAACCGCGTGGTTGCCGGGCCCGATGGCGCGCCGTCGGAGACCTGGGTGTCCATGCCCGACGGGCCCCTCTCGCCGAGGGACTCTGCGCTGGCCTTCACCGTCGGCGACGAGGTCCTCATCTTCGGCGGGCGGGCCGAGCCCGGATGCCCGGCGGGTGCCGATTGCATCGCACCGGACGACCCGCCGCTGATCGACGGCGCCGCCTACGACCCAGGTTCCCGGACGTGGCGACCGATCGCCGACACCCCGGAACCGGTCCTCTCGGCCAGCGGGGCCGTCCTAGGCGATCGCCTCTACCTCTGGGCGACGATCCCTTGCCCGGCGAACGCCGACTGTACCCAAGCCACGTTCGAGACAATCCTCGTGTACGACCTCCGCGAGGACGCGTGGAGCCGCCTCGTGTACCCCGACCAGCCGGTCGCCGGTCTCCGCTTCGCCGCCGCCGGCGACCGGATCATCGCCTACCACTCGGAGGCCGGCGTCGGCGTGGCGGACCTCGCCTACGACCCCGCCAACAACACCTGGAGCGAGCTCCCCGTCGATCCTCTTCAGCCCGGGTTCGACCGCGTGGTGGTCCCCCACGACGGCAACCTCTACCTCTTCTCCGTTCCGACCCGGGCGAGCCGGCCGAGCCCCGACGACCCCGGCTACTACCAGACGACGGTGCTGGACGCCGGGGCCACCTCGTGGCGGAGGCTGCCGGACTCGGACCTCGTCGGCTTCTCGGCCACCTGGGCTTCCTTCGGCGACCAGATCATCAACCCCTTGCCCCCTGCACCCGCCGGAACGCCAGGTCGGTCGTTCCCACCGGGAGCGGCGTTCGACACGAGTACCGAAGAGTGGGCACCGCTCCCCGAGGCACCGGCGCCCACCGGTCCGTACCACGAGCTCGGCATCGTGCTCGGCGAGCGGTACGTGGCGTCCTACGGATTCGTCCTCGACCCGCTCGCCGGCACGTGGTCCGACCTACCCGTCCCACCCGACGCCGCCGACCAAGGCGCCGCCGCTGCCTGGGTGGGCGACACCCTCGTGGTCTGGGGTGGTACCGGTGACGGCGCGACCATCGACACCGGTGCCACCTGGACCGTCGGCGGATCGTCCGTCGACGCCGTTGATCCACCGACGGACGAGGGCGCCGGAGCGACGCCCGGTCTCCCCACCCCGGAGATGCAGGCGGCACTCGACGCCGGAGAACCCGTGGTGATCGACGACACCGGCGACGTGTACTGCGTGCAAGACGCCGAAGGCGGGTCGTGCGGGCGCCTCGATGATCCCGATCCAAGCGTCTCCCTGCGGTGGAACTACCGGGAAGGCAGCGGGACAATCATCGTGGTCGACGGTCAACGGCGTCTCGATCACCTCGAGGTCCTCGGCGCCACCGGTCGTGTGGTCCGGACCGTCGACGCAAGGGAAGACGGCCTGTACCTGAGGGCCTCCGCCACTCAGGTCCCGGACACGATCCGCGTCGTGGCTCGAGACGGCACCGTTCTGCGCACGCTGCACCCCGCAGCGATGGCCGCCGACAACCTCGACGCGGTCGCTTCTTCCGGCAGCGCCGCCGACTGACGTCGGGCGGGCACTACTCGGTGTCGGCGTCGTCCGGCGGGTCGGGCTCGTCGAACGCGAGCTGCCGATACGGCGGGGGCCGGTCGGGGTCGTTGTAGGGCCGCTTGCCGTGCACGGGGCACTTGGCGATCAGCTCCTCACGGGCGGGCTCGATCACATCACGGCCACCGCCGACCCGCCCGATGTAGCCCGCCGGCCAGGGGCCGACGAGCCGCTCGTCGCAGATCGGGCAGCGCGTCGACCTCCGCGGCACCCGCTCGACCGGCGATGCCACGACGTAGGACAGCGAGTCGCGGAGGCGCCGCCACCAGCCCGCCATCGCGTCAGCCTTCGTCCTCGGGGGCGTCGGTTGGCGGTCGGCGCCGGCGATCGATGGAGTTGAGCGGATCGGCTTCGTCGTCGGCCAAGAGCCGGACCCGGCGCTCGGTCGGGACGTTGTAGGGCGGGTGGCCGTGCACCGGGCAGGCCGCCACCAGCTCGTCGCGGTTCGGGCGGTACCGGGTACCGGCCCGGTGGCCCGTCAGGTACGGACCGTCCAGGCGGGCATCACAGATCGGGCAGTGCAGCCACGCCCTCGGCGCTCGCTCCGGCGTCCCGGCCCAGGCGTAGCGCGCGGCGGCCTCGAGCCCAGTCCTGATCCGATCCCAACGCCGGCCCACGCCGCCGACGCTACGCCCTCTCCGCCGTCGCGGATCAGCCGATGCCCTAGCCTCGCCGGCCATGAGCGAAGCGAGGGCCCGAGCGGCCCGGCGCCGCAGGCGACAGGAGCGGGAGACATGAGCGACACGGGGGAAGCAGGCGCACAGGTGGCAGCGGGGCGGGGCATGTACCCGGGATTCGAGGGCGTCGTGGGGCGCACGTTCGCCGGGTCCGAGGGGTGGTGGCCCGAGCGGGCCGAGCCGCCGGCCGACGCCCCCAACATCATCGTGATGCTGGTCGACGACCTCGGCTACGCCGACCTCGGCTGCTACGGGTCCGAGATCGACACCCCCAACCTCGACCGCCTCGCCGCCGGCGGCCTGCGCTACACGAACTTCCACGTCGCCCCGATGTGCTCGCCCACCCGGGCGGCGCTGCTGACCGGGCAGGAGTCGCACCGGGCCGGCGTCGGCTCGGTGGCCCACTCGGACGCCGGCTTCCCCGGGTACGCCATGGAGCTCGGCGCCAACGTCGTGACGATCCCCGAGCTGCTCCGTGAGCAGGGGTACGCCACGATGATGCTCGGCAAGTGGCACCTGGCGAAGGACTCGGACTGCTCGGCAGCCGGGCCCAAACACTCCTGGCCGTGCCAGCGGGGCTTCGACCGCTTCTACGGGATCCTCGACGCCTTCACCAACCTGCACCACCCGCACCGGCTGACACAGGACAACTCGCCGGTCGAGACCGATCAGTACCCCGAGGACTACTACCTCACCGACGACCTGACCGACCGGGCCATCTCGATGATGCGCGAGGTGAAGTCGTCCAACCCGGCGAAGCCGTTCTTCTGCTACTTCGCCCACCCCGCCGTGCACGCACCCCTGCACGCCCGGCCCGAGGACATCGCCAAGTACCAGGGCCGCTACGACGCCGGCTGGGACGTCATCCGCGAGCAGCGGTACGAGCGCCAGGTCGCCATGAGCCTCTTGCCGGACGGGACCCAGCTGGCGCCCCGCAACACCGAGGCCAACCACGACGTGCGCCCGTGGGACGAACAGTCCGACGCCGAGCACGAGCTCTACGCCCGCCACATGGAGGTGTTCGCGGGCATGGTCGACCGCATCGACCAGAACGTCGGTCGCCTCCTCGCCGCCCTCGACGAGATGGGCCAACTCGACAACACGCTGTTCGTGTTCCTGTCCGACAACGGCGCCTCCCGCGAGGGCGAGGTCACGGGCACCACCTCGTACTACGTGCACCTGCTCCAGGGCGACGACGTCGAGGCCGACCGGGCCCGGCTGGACCTCATCGGCGGGCCGCAGACCACCCCGCACTACCCGCGGGGCTGGGCGATGGCCGGCTGCACCCCGTGGCGGCTCTACAAGATCAACACCCACGCCGGCGGCCACTCGGTGCCGTTCGTGGTGTCGTGGCCGGCGGGCCAGCGGGCGGGGCGCATGGGTGGCGGGTCGGGCGACGCCTTCAGGGACCAGTACACCCACGTGACCGACCTGCTGCCGACGCTCGCCGACCTGCTCGGCATCGACGTCCCCACCGAGCGCAACGGCCACACCATCGACCCGCTCGCCGGCACCAGCTTCCTCCCGACCCTCGCCGACGCCTCCCTCCCGAGCGCCCATCACGAGCAGGTCTTCGAGAACAACGGCCACCGCGGGTTCTACCGCGACGGCTGGGAGATCGTCACCTGCCACCAGGCCATGTCGTCGTTCGACGACGCGGAGTGGGAGCTGTACCACGTGGCCGAGGACCGCACCGAGCTGCGCAACCTCGCCGCCGAGGAGCCCGAGCGCCTGCGGGAGATGATCGACGCGTGGGAGGCGGCGGCGTGGGAGAACCGCATCTACCCGCTCGACGAGGGCACGTCGATCAAGTACCTCGTGCGCCCGCCCCGGAGCGCGGTGTTCACCGAGGCGCCGGTCACCATCCCCGCGGGGACGGCCACACTCGAGCGATGGCGCTCGGTGCAGCTCATCTGGTTCAAGGCCTTCACGGTCGAGGTGGACCTCGGCGCGGGCGGCTACCAAGCGGGCGATCAGGGCTACCTCGTGGCCCACGGCGACCAGGGCGCCGGCTACGGGCTGTACGTCCTCGACGGCCACCTGCACTTCGTGCACAACGACGGGCGGGGCCACCTGCGCCGCCTCGACGGCGGACCCGTCCCCACCGGCGCCACCTCGGTAGTCGCCGACTTCGCGGCGCCGGGCGGCAACGTGTGGACGGTCTCGCTGTCGGTCGACGGCGACGCCCGCGGTTCGATCGAGGGGGTACCCATGCTGTTCGGTATGGCGCCGTTCGAGGGCATCAGCGTCGGACGGGACCCCCGCTCCCCCGTCGACTGGGACCTGAACCGCCGCTTCGGCTCGTTCGCGTGGACGGGGACGCTGTCGTCGGCGACCTACACCCCCGGCCCCGACGCCCCCGACGCCCCCAGCACCATGGTCGACATGCTCCGCGAGATCGGCCGCGCCTTCGAATAGCCGCCGGCGGCGGTCAGGGTGCCCAGCGGCTCAGGGTGGGGGTCGAGCCTTCGGGCAGGGTGAAGTAGGCGTCGCCGGCGGGCGTGAGGGCGACGGCCTCGCCCTGGGCCTCGACGGGAACGGGGCCGCGGCAGGGCTCGGTGGCGAGGGTGTCGGCCACCGACGTGCCCTCCGGGCGGGCGAACAGGTGCACGCCGCCGTAGGTGCGCACGGCGATGGCGTCGCCCGCCGGGCTCATGTCGGCGCCCGTGACGGAGGCGGCGATGGTCGGGCCCGGCCGGAACGTGCCGACCCGCTCCAGGGTGACCGGTACGGCCGGCGCCGCGTCCCAGCCCGCCACCGACCCCCGGTAGATGCCGACGGGGCCACCGGTGAGGGACTTCTCGATCACGTAGAAGCTGCCGTCCGTGCGGTCGACGAACAGCGCCTCGGCGTCGCGGGGGCCGTCGGGGTACTGGTAGGTGAAGGACTCGACGTCGTCGAGCCGCACCCGGCCGGCGCCGGCGGCGACCTCGGGCTCGCTCACGCGGTAGAGCGTGACGGCGCCGCGCACCGCGTCGTTGTCGCCGAAGTCGGCAACGTAGAGGGCGTCCCGGTCGGCGACGGGGTCCCCGGCGTCGTCGACGTCGGGCCCGAGGGCCATGTCCTCCCAGTCAGTGGCGCCGGCGCCCACCAGCTTGAAGGTGCCGAGGCGCCCACCGTCCTCGCCGAAGGCGAACACCCGGGCGGTGTCACCCGAGTCGTTGTGGGCCCACAGCACCCCCTCGTTGGCGCGGCTCACGGCAAGGCCCGACGCCTCGACCAGCGGCGCCACGTCGAGCCGCACCGTCTGCGGCGACTCGAGGAGGCCGTCGCAGGCCGCCTGGAAGATCGACGAGGCGCCGATCGGGCCGACCGTCGTCGGGGTCGGGTCACCCGCACCCCCGCCGGCCGTGGTGCTCGTGGCGTCGCCGGCCGCGGTCGTGGCCGGGCCGCCGGCGTCGTCCTGGCCGTCGCTCGAGCACGCCGCGCCGACCAGCACGAACACGGCGACGAGGGCGGCGGCGGGAACCAGGCGGTGACAGCGCACGACGTCGGACCCTACGCCAGCACGATCCGGTCGTTCTGCCAGCAACCCGCTGTCCGCCACGACAGGCTCGTGCTGGCAGAACAGGCGACTCGATGGACCGGTGATCCGCCCGGCGAGGACCCGACGAATGGGGACCGTCGCCGACCAAGGAGCACAGGAGCCATGAGCAACCTCGAGACCACCCAGCAGATCTACGAGGCCTTCGGGCGGGGCGACGTGCCCGCCATCCTCCAGCGCCTGGCGCCGGACGTCGCGTGGGAAGACTTCGCCGACAGCACCGCCCAGGCCGCCGGCGTGCCCTGGCTCGCCCGTCGTAACAGCCCGGACGAGGTCGGCCAGTTCTTCGGGCTGATCGGCAACGGGGACCTGGTGGTGTCCGATTTCCAGGTGCTCGGCCTGACCGGCGGCACGGGCGACAAGGTGGCCGTCGAGTGCGTGATCGAGGCCACGGTCGCCGCCACCGGGAAGACCTTCCGGGACGAGGAGCTCCACCTCTGGACCTTCGACGACGCCGGCCGGGTCGTGGCCATGCGCCACTACGTAGACACCGCCAAGCACATCGCCGCCTCCACCGACTGACCCCGCGGAGCGCGCGGCGGTCAGGCGTCGGCCTCGGCCTCGCCGAGGTAGCTGGCGGCCAGCAGGTGGTGGTCGGCGGCGAGGTCGGCCGCCGTGCCCTCGGCCATGACCTCGCCGTGGTTCAGCACGTAGCCGCGATCGGCGACGTGCAGCGCCACGGCCACGTGCTGTTCGACCAGCAGCACGCCGGTGCCGAGCTCGTCGGCGATGCGACGCACGACGGGGACGAGGCGCTCGACGATCACGGGCGCGAGCCCGAGGCTCATCTCGTCGACCAGCAGCAGCTTGGGCCGGCGCACGAGCGCCCGGGCGAGCGCCAGCATCTGCTGCTCGCCACCGGACAACAGCCCCGCCTTCCGGTCGAGCAGCGCCTCGAGCGCGGGGAAGTACTCCAGCACCTGGGCCAGGGACGCCCCCCGCCGGTCCCGGGCGCCGCCGACGGCGAGGTTCTCCCGCACGGTCAGCTGCGAGAACAGGGCGCGGTCCTCGGGCACGTGGGCCACGCCCTGCCGGGCGAGGCGGTGCGGGCGGGTGCTGGGCGTGACGGGCTCGCCGAGCACCTCCACCTCGCCACCGAGCGCCGGCAGCAGGGCCGAGACGGTGAGCAGCGTCGTGGTCTTGCCGGCCCCGTTCGGCCCGAGCAGGGCCACGACCTCGCCAGGGGCGACTTCGAGCGAGAGGCCCCGCACGACGGGAACGCCGTCGTAGCCGGCGACCAGCCCGCGCAGCGCGAGCACGGGCGCCGTCACCGGGCACCTCGAGATCGGCCGGGGCCGAGACCGGGCCGAGGGGAACGGCCACGGTCGCTCCCCGGTCGGGGTCGCTCAGTCCCTCGTGACGCCGGCACGACGGCCGGCGCACCGCACCGCGAGACGGCGCCCGACGTCGTCACTGGCCGACTCCTTCGCCCAGGTACGCCGCCACCACGGCGGGGTCGGCGCGCACCGCCGCCGGCGGACCCGAGGCGATGATCCAGCCCGCGTCGAGCACGTGCACCTCCTCGCAGGTGCCGAGCACCAGGCCCATGTCGTGGTCGACCAGCAGCACCCCGATCCCGGCGTCCGCCATGGCCACCACGTGGGCGCCGAAGCGGCGGCTCTCCTCGGTGTCGAGGCCGGCGGCGGGCTCGTCCAGCAGGACGAGCCGGGGGCGAGCGGCGAGGGCGCGGGCGACGCCGACGAGCTTGCGCTGCCCGAGGGACAGCTCGCTCGGGTGCGCGCCGGCCAGATCCGTGAGGCCGACGACGGCCAGCGCCTCCTCGACCGTGTCGGCCCCGTGGTGGCGCTTCGGCCGGAAGACGTCGGCCACCACCGAGCGCAGCCCCTCCGGAGCGACCGCGACCAGGCAGTTCTCGGCGACCGTGAGGTCGTCGAAGAGCTCGAGGCTCTGCCAGGTGCGGGCGAGGCCCGCACGCGCCCGGCGGTGCGGGGCGAGGCCCTCGATGGCGCGACCGGCGAAGCGGATGGTGCCGCGGTGGGGCACGTTGCCGCAGACCGCGTCGATGAAGGTCGTCTTGCCGGCACCGTTGGGGCCGATCAGCCCGACGATGGCGCCGGCACCGACGGCCAGCGACACCCGGTCGAGGGCGTGCACCCCGCCGAAGGTGACCCCCAGGTCGACCACGTCGAGCAGCGCTCCGTCCCCCTCCCCCACGGGGCAGGGTCTAGCACCTCGACGGTCAGGCGGCGGTGCCGTCGCTCTCGGCTCGGCGGGCGGCGAGCTGCTCGCGGCTGGGGATGGTGCGGGCCGCGGCCTTGGGGGCCAGCAACCGGTAGATGGTGAAGAACACGATCGCCATGGCGCCCGCGAGCGCCGCCCAACGCAGCGCCGGCGTGGACGAGTCGGTGCCCGCGGTCAGCAGGTGGACGGTGGAGGAGACGGCCACGACGTAGCTCGTCAGGTGGATCGAGTGCCACACGTTCTTGGGGATCTTCTTCATGAAGAGCGACGTGCCCTCGACGAGCAGGAGGAACCAGAAGGCCACGACGCCCCACGTCACGGCGCCCGGCTTGTACTCGGTGGAGGCCATGGGCACGAACAGCTCGGCCCAGCTGTAGTGCAGGTAGTTGTCGCCCACCAGGGAAACGAGGTGCACGCCCACGAAGGCCACGGTGAGCGCACCCAGCCAGCGGTGCAGGTCCAACAACCAGGGCGCCCGGGGCTTCGGCCCGAGGGCCCGGGTCGAAAGGGCGAGGCCCCACAGCACCGAGGCGATGGCGAGGAACCAGGCCACGATGCCCGACGACCGCGCCATGTACCACCAGAAGTGGTTCTCCATCGTCGTCCTCCCGTGCTTCGTCGCGAACGCTAGCTGCCGCTGCTGCGGGTCACCGGCGCCGGGGCCAGCGACGTTGCGGGCACCGGGGCCGGTGACGAGGTGGCGGCACGGCCGTCCGTGGGGGTCGACGCCGAGGCCGCCGGCCCACCCGGGGCGGCGGCGACGGCGCCATGGGGCAAGGCCATCGCCGCGACCATCCCGAAGGCGGCGGTGCCGGCGATCCCGGCCGTGATGATCCGGGCTCGGGCAGCGGCGTGCGGGCGGCGCTTGGCGGGGTTCGGGCGTGCGGCCCGGGGACCGGCGGAGGGCCGGGAGGTCGAGGCCGGTGCGGGATCAGTCATCGTCGTGGTCCTCGCCGTGCTCGCCGTCCTCGTGCTCGCCGTCCTCGTGCTCGTCGCCGTGCTCGTCGTCCTCGTGCTCGTCGTCGTCATCGGAGAACGTGGAGACGACGTCGTCGAGCGCGGTGCCGGTGCCCTGGTCGACGGTGGCGGCGCCGGAGGCCGTCACCCCGCTGACCGCGGCGGTCGGCGCCGGGGTGGCGCCGGCGCCCAGGAACCCGAAGTTGAGGGCGAGGGCGGCGACGGCGGCGGCGATCACACCGGTGATGCTCACCGACAGGGCGAGGGCCTTGGGGCGATCCATGAGGCGTCCTTTCAGGGGCCGAGGGGAGGGGTCGTGGTGACCTGCTCCTCACGGTACGGAGGGCCCCTCCAGGCACGGGTCAGGCCCGTGCCAAGGAATGGCAAAGTCTCAGACGACCGCCGCAGCCGTCGTGGTTCCCCGGTGGCTCAGCCCGCGAACAGGCTGCCCAGCGCCCACACCGCGGCGATGCCGCCGAGCACCGCCATCACCACGCTGCGCCCCACCGGGGCACGCTCGAGCTCGCCGTCCTTGGGGGCCTCGGGCGGTCGCACCAGTGCGAGCACGTTGCCGACGCACAATGCGCCGCCGATGGCCAGCACCAGCCACGCCAGCAGGTCTTCACCCAGGAACACCGGCGACCTCCGGGGACGCGACGGGGGGACGATCAGGGCCGAACAGCACCACCACGCCGGCGACGACGATGAGGATGCCGCCGGCCACGGTACCCACCGTGAGCCCCTCGCCCAGCAGCCACCAGCCGAAGAGCACGCCGGCGGCGGGCTCGAGGTACGACAGCACCCCGGCCTCGGTGGCCGGGACCCGGGCCAGGCAGCTGTAGTAGATGGCCAGGAAGAGCCCGGTCAGCACCACCCCCAGGACGAGGAGCAGACGCCACTCGGCGGCGTCGGGCGCCGACGGGTCACTGGCCACCGTGAAGGGGACGAGGACCACGGTGGCCACCGACATCTCGACGAGGGCCACCCGCACCCCGCCGTGCTCCTCGGCCACGGGCTTCATCAACAGGACCAGGCCGGCGTAGGACACCGCGGCGAGGAAGGCCAGGACGAGCCCGGCGGTGGTGGTGCCGCTGCCACCCGGCGCCCCGACCACGAGAACGGACCCGGCCAGGCCCAACGCGAGGCCCACCACCGTGCGGCGCGCCACCCGCTCTCCGAGCAGGACGGGTGCCGCCACGGCGAGGAAGACGGGGGCCAGGAAGGTGATCAGCAGCACGGTGCCGACGGGCGCGCGCTTGAAGGCGGCGAAGAAGCAGACCCAGTGCGCGGCGACGAGCACGCCGCCCAGAGCCGCCCGCAGCAGTGAGCGCCGGTGGAAGGCCGCTCCGGGCAGCCAGCGCCGGCCGAGCAGCAGCGCCAGGGCGAGGGTGGGCACGGCGATGGCCGTGCGGGCCTGGACGATGGCCACCGCCGGGAGGTCGACCTCCTTGACGATGACCCCGACCGTGCCCCAGGCCGCCGAGATGGCGGCGATGCCGAAGCCCGCCGGTCGCGAGGCGGGCGGTGCGGTCACGGCGTCGCTCCGCCCGGGCCCGGGCGCGCAACGACCCCGCCGGGGGCGGGGTCGAGGGGACGGGAGCGGGGCGAAGGCCGCTGAGTGCCAGCACCCTGGGAAAGCGCTGGTGGCGATGCAAATGGAGAGAGTGCGACCTCCGCCCCGTGTCCGTTGGTACCGGCGGGGGCGAAATCCACCGGCAGTAGCAATGATCGGCGGAGGTGTCGGGTCACTGAAGGAAAACCTCACGCAGAGTGACGGAAAAGTTCATCCTCCGTCGGATTCGGTGGTGGTCGTCGATGCGTCCTCGTTGGGGAGGAAGCCGCCATCGGGCTGGGCGGGTGCCCGGTCCCCCGTCTCCGGGGGGCGCAGGTCGCCGGCGCGCACGTCGCCCGTGACCGAGGTGGCCTCGGTGACGTCGACCGCTTCGTCCCGTTCGATGCGCAGAAGGGTGAGGGCGCCGGTGTCGTCGTCGAAGCAGAACCGTGCCGAGGTGCCGTAGGGCGGCGCCGGCAGGGGCCGGACCTGGTCGAGGTCGAAGCAGTCGCCGTCGGCCGTCACGGAGTACAGGGGGAGGTCGCCGCCGAGATAGGTGGCCAGGGCCTCGACCTCGTCGGCGACGAGTCCCCGGTAGGACCGCTCGGCGCGGCCCGTGGTGCAGCGGTAGCGGTTGGCCTCGGTGACCCGGCAGAGCGTGACCTCCGGGCCGAGGCGGGCTGTCACCGACCCCAGGCTCCGCTCGAGGCGGTCGGGAGGATCCTGGGCGACGCTCGACTCGGCGGTGAAGCCCTCCCCTCCGGGAAAGGTGCGCTGGAGGGTGGACTCGACCACGAAGGTGCCGAGGCGGCTGCGCTCGAACGCGGCGAGGAAGTCCCCGGCGTCCTGGGCTCGCTGTTCGGCTTCGTCGGCCGCCTGGTCGCCCGCGTCCCCGGACCCGTCGACCTCGCCGGTGGGGTCGGTGGGCGCGCCAGCCTCGTCGTCGAGGACCCCGGAGGCGATCAGCGCGCCCGTTGCCAGTGCGCCCACCGCCACCCCGGCGACGACCCAGACCCCGAACGGCACGCGCACCGCTCCATCATCGCCCGCCGGGGCGCGAAGCTGGAGCCATGGCGTTCCACCACGTGGCCCTGGCCACCACCGATCTCCCCGCCACCCACCGCTTCTACACCGAGGCCATGGGCTTCGCCCTGGTGAAGGCCGTGGTCGCGCCCACCCCCGAGGGTGGAGGAGGTTGGGCCAAGCACGTCTTCTACGACACCGGGGGCACCCACCAGCCCGGTGCGGCCACCGAGGGCGGCGAGCTCCTCGCGTTCTGGGAGATGAACGGCCCGTCGGCCCCCGCGTTCGACCCGGCCATGTCCACCAGCCACGGCCTGCCCGTGTGGGCCAACCACCTGGCCTTCTTCGCCCGGGACCGCGACGACCTCGAGGCCCGCAAGCTGCACTGGCTGGCCTGCGGCCACGACGTGGCCGAGATCGACCACGGCTTCTGCGTGTCCGTCTACACCACCGACCCCAACGGCACGATGGTCGAGTGGTGCGTCGACACGCGCCCCCTCGACGACGACGACCGGGCCCACGCCGAGGCCCTGTTGGCCGACCCCTCGCCGGCGCTGGAGGACCCGCCCGAGCCCCAGTTCTTCCTCGCCGCCGAGCACGCCGCCACGACCTGATAGACACTCGCCGCACCCCGGCGTCAGACTCCCGAAAGGCGGATCGCCGTGCTCCTCGCCTCACTCCAGCAGACCGACAACCTGTACCGGTTCCTGGTCTTCCTGCACGTGCTCACCGTGATCGTCGGCTTCGGGTCGACCTTCGTCTATCCCCTGCTCGGCAACGAGGCCAAGAAGCACCCGGGCCTCGAGGCCAAGGGCATCAGCAACGCCAACCTCCTCGCGGGCCAGCGCCTGACCGAGCCCGCCATCTACGCCGCCGGCGCCCTCGGCGTGGTGCTCGTCTTCGTGGGCCCCTTCGAGTGGGAGGACCCCTGGGTCGGCCTCAGCCTCGTGATCTACGTGGCCGCGCTGTTCTTCTCGCTCTTCGTGCACCAGCCCAACCTCAAGCGCATGGACGCGCTGGTGAACGAGCTCGCCGCCATGGGCCCGCCCCCCGAGGGTGTCGCCGCCGGCGGCCCGCCCCCCCAGGTCGTCGAGATGGAGCAGCGGGGCAAGGCCGCCGCCCGCAACGGCGGCATCCTGCACCTCGCCTTCGTCGTCATCCTCGTGCTGATGGTGTTCGGCGCCCGCGGCGGCTTCGCCTAGCCCGAACGGGCCCCGGCGTCAGACCGGGCCGATGAGGATGACCGTGTCGTCGTCGGCGAGGTCGACGGTGGCGGTCTTGGCGGGGTTCACCACGACGTCGTTGGTGGCGGTGATGCGGTAGCCGAGGGCCACCTCGCCGAGCGCCGCCGCCGACGCCACGACGTCGGCGAAGGGCACCGCGCCCGCCGGCACGTACTGGCGGGCGGGGTGCATCTGCACCGCCGACCCGTCCGAGTCGAACAGGTCGATGAACACGTCGTGCAGCTCGGCGCGCTCGGCGAGCTGCGCCATCATGTAGCTCGCCAGGGCGTCGCTGACCACGAAGTCGTCGGCGCCGGTGACGACGGCGAGGTCCACGTCGCGGGCGTCGAGCAGCTCGGTGACGATGCGGGGGCGGCGGTGCACCTCCCGCAGCGACCGGTTGAGGAGCAGGAGGTTGAGGAGGGTCTTGGCGTCGGCCTCGGCGGGCGAGGCGCTCTCCCGGTAGCCGAGGATGATGACGCTTCCATAGGGACGGGAGGACGCGACCTCGTCGTACTCGTCGGTGTGGCCGCCGATGTGGCGCAGGTGCACCTCGAGGTGCTCGAGCGGGGGCACGGGGAGCTCGAGGTGGTCGATGGTGTCCTCGTGCACGAGCACGTCCGCCACCGAGCCGGGGACCACGAACTGGTCGAGGTGATGCAGCACGAGGGGGGCGAGGTCGTTCCAGCCCACGAGGAGCAGGTGCTCGGGCGCCGCCGGCGTGGGGTCGACGGGCATCGGCGTCGGGGCCGGACGATCGGAGAAGCCGGTGAAGACCACCGTGTCGTCGTCCTCCGACACTGCGATGACCGAGTCGCCCTCGGCGAAGACGGTGTCCATGGGCGGGTTCACCTGGACGACGCCGTCGGCGGTGTACCGGCCGAGGACCGTCGAGGTCTCGTAGGCGAGGAGCGCCTCGCCGAACGTGTGGCCCACCAGTTCGGGGGCGGGCTGGAAGTAGATCTCGTCGCCGTCGAAGTCGAGCAGCTCCTGGAAGACGAAGCTGAGGCCACTCTGGCGACACGCCTGGGCGGTGACGCGAGCCACGACGTCGGCGGCTCGCACCGGCAGGATGCGGCCCTCGCCGGCGGCGAAGAGGGCGGCCACGGTGCCGGGGTCGGACATCTCGACCACCACGGGCGACTGCTCGAGCTCGGGATCGCGGCTCATCACGGCCAGCACGGCCTTGACCGCCTCGGCGTCCCCGGCGGCGCCGGCCTCGGCCAGGACGATGATCGAGCGGGCCGAGCCGACGTTGACCATGGCCAGGTCGTTCAGGCTGGAGGGGTCGCCGGTGCGACAGACGATGCGGGTGCCGCCGGGATCGCCGGCGCGGTCGCGCAGCTCGTCCTCCATGACGGTCTTGTCCTCGGGGGCGAGGACGACGATGCAGGCGCCGGGCTGGTTCTCGTTGGCCACGACGAGCTCGGAGACGATGGTGAAGATGCGCGGCGACCACCCGAGGATCAGGGTGTGGCCGGACTCGACCACGAAGCTGCGGCCCTTGCGGAGGTTCTCGATCTTCTGGTCGAGGGCCACCGCGATGATGCCGATCAGGGCGCTGGCGAGGAAGATGCCGGCGAGCGTGACCAGCAGCGACAGGAAGCGCAGGCTCCACCCGCCGTCTCCCGACATGGTGCCCGGGTCGATGACGCGGAGCATGGCCTGCCACATGCCCTCGCCGTACGAGTCGGAGTCGCCGAACTGCAACCGGAACAGGGCGAGGCCGGTGGCGGCCAGGACGACGATGAGCGCGGTGGCGGCCACGAGGGCCAGCACGATCATGGAGGTACCGCGCGAGAACAGGAGGTCCACCTGGTAGCGGAGCTTGTCCCCGAACGAGATCTGGTGATCGAGCATCTCGGGGCGGTTGGTCGTGCCCGTCTTGGACGCCTCGTGGCGCGGCCCGCGCCTCGCTCGACCCAGCTTCTGTGCCACCGCTGCCTCCCCGGCCGGTCCCGCATCGTCGTGCGACGACGCCCGCAGCGTAGTGGTCGGCCAGAATGGGGCCATGACCATGTTGAACGAGGCCCCCACCGCCATCCACCGGGGCGACGACGAGCTGCCGTGGGTCGACCTCGGCGAGGGCGTCGAGCTCAAGGTGCTCCAGGTGAACATCAACCACGGCCTGTGGGTGATCCGCAACCGCTTCGCCCCCGGCGCGGCCGTGCAGATCCACAAGCACACCGGCCAGGTGTTCGCCTTCACCCACTCGGGGTCCTGGAAGTACAAGGAGTCGGACTACGTCAACACCGCCGGCTCGTACCTCTACGAGCCCGCCGGCTCCGTGCACACGCTGATCGTGCCCGACACCAACACCGAGCCGACCGACGTGCACTTCGCCATCTACGGCGCCAACCTCAACCTCGACGCCGAGGGCAACGTCGAGATGGTGATCGACGCCGGCCTGATCCTCCAGGTCTACCGGGGCATGTGCGAGGCCATCGGCCACCCCGACCCCCCGGTCATCGTCGACGTCTGATCCGGCCTGATCCGTTCTGCCAGCACGAGCCTGTTCTGCAGAACATGCTGGTGCTGGCAGAACGAGCGATCAGGTGAGGGCGCGGAGGGCGTCGGACTGGCCGAAGCAGTCGTAGAGCGAGCCGGCGTAGGACTCGGGCAGGTCGGCGGCGCTGACCACCGGGCAGGACGACGACACCGCGCTCAGCACCGATGAGGAGCCGCCCCCCATACCGCCCATGCCGCCGCCGGGGCCGCCGCCCATCCCGCCGCCGCTGACCAGCACGTAGCGGACGGCGCCGGAATCGACGAGGTCGGCGAAGTCGGCGACGGTGAGGGTCTGGTCGGTGCCCATGAACCCGCCGAGGGCCATGACCGAGACGCCCTGGTCGGCGATGAGGCCGGAGGCGGTCTGGGCCGAGCCCACCACGAGCGCCCAGGTCTCGCCGTCGGTGTGGGCCTCGAGCCACGCCGCCAGCTCGGGGTCGCCGTTCGACGATGCCGAGCCGAAGCTCGAGCCGGCGGTGCCCTCACGGGGGCCGGCCTGGGGCAGCGTCGAGTTGAGCACCGGGTTGGCGGTCTCGCTGACCGCCCACGCCGCCGGGCTCACGAGCAGGGCGGCGAGCCCCACCGCGAGGCCGGCGAGCACCGTGCGGCCCCGGCGGGTGACCAGGCCGTGGACGACCGCGGCGACCGCTACGGCCGCGAGCAGGACGAGCGGGGCACGGGTCCAGCCGTAGAAGCCGGGCAGCCGACCGGAGAGCTCGAGCTGGAGCAGGACCGTCACCGCGCCCGCGGCGCCGAGCACCGCCAGCCACCAGCGACTGCGGCGGACGAAGGGGACCGCCGCGGCGGCGCCGATGCCGATCAGCGCAGCGACGCCGGGAACGAGGGCGGACGTGTAGTAGCTGTGGAACGTCCCCTCGGCCCGGCTGAAGACCACGGCGAAGAGGAGCGCCCAGCCCGCCCAAAGGGCGACGTGGGCCCGTCGCACCCGGTCGGACCGCCAGAGCCAGAGGGACGCGATGGCCGCGACCGCGGCGAGGGGCAGCAGCCAGGCCACCTGACCACCGACGGCGTCGCTGAACAGCCGCAACGGGCCGGCGCTGCCGCCGAAGATCCCGCCGATGCCGCCCATCGCCCCGCCGCCGATGCCCCCGCCAGGACCGCCGCCGCCCGGACCGGCGCCGCCGCCGACCATGCCCGAGCCCCCGTTGACCCGGCCGAGGCCGTTGTAGCCGAGGACGAGGTCGAGCACGGTGTCGTCGGTGCTGCCGCCGATGTAGGGGTGGGAGCCGGCGAGTACGTCGACCGCGAAGATCCACGGCGCCGAGCAGACGACGGTGCTGACCAGCAGGACGCCGAGGCGCTTGGCCCGCTCCCACCACGCCGTGGCGCCCATCCCCGAGACGCCGACGACCAGCGCCAGCGCGAGCGCCGGACCGGGGATGTAGGCGGCCAGCATCTTGGTGTTGAAGGCCAGGCCCACGCAGGCGCCCGCCATCGCGACCCAACGCATCCAGTGGCGTTCGTCCTCGACGGCCTTGAGGGTGGCCCACGCGGCCGCCACCAGGAACAGGATCAGGAAGGGCTCGGGGATGTTGAGCCGGTTCACCGCCACGTTCACCGGGCTGAGGGCGAGCACCATGCCGGCGACCGTCGCCGCGACCGTCCCGAACCGGGGCCGGACGATGCACCACAGCAGCGCCACCGCGGCGGCGCCGGCCAGGGCACTCGGGAGCAGCAGGCTCCAGCTGTTGACGCCGAAGACCCGGGCCGACAGCGCCGCGATCCACAGCGCCACGGGGGGCTTGTCGACCGTGATGAAGCCGCCAGGGTCGAGCGAGGCGAAGAAGAAGTTCGACCACGACGTCGTCATCGAGCGGGTGGCCGCCGCGTAGTACTGGTTGCCGAGCCCGTTCAGGGTGAGCGCCCAGGCGTTGAGGGCGAACGAGACCAGGGTGACGGCCATGAGCCCGGCCGGCGGCCGGTGGACACGGCGACGCGCCGGCGAGGGATCCGCCGGCGACAGGTCGGGCTCGGCGGGGATCGGCGCCGGCGGCGCGTCGAGGGTGAGGGCCATTCACAGATCCTCCCCACCCAGGGTCAGACCGCCCTCGGCCCCACCTGGGAATCTCCTGAGAGGGGTTTCGAGGTCAGCGGGGGAGGCGGAGGGTGAAGCGGGCGCCGCCGCCGTCGGCGGCGGGGACGTTCTCGACCGAGGCCTCGCCGCCGTGGGCGGCGGCGATGGCGGCGACGATGGACAGGCCGAGGCCGGCGCCGTCGCCGACGCGGGACTCGTCGGCCCGCCAGAAGCGGTCGAAGACCCGCTCGGCGTCCTCGCCGGCGATGCCCGGGCCGTGGTCGCGCACGGTCACGACCGCCCGGTCGGCGACCACGTGGGCGCCGACGTCGATGGGTGAGCCCTCGGGCGTGTGCTTGATGGCGTTGGTGACGAGGTTGGCGATGGCCTGGCGCAGCTGGTCCCGATCGCCCTTGAGGACGACGGGATCCGGGGCGTCGAGCGTGACCCGGCGGTCGGAGGCGGCCGCGACCGCGTCGGTGCAGGCGTCGGCGGCCAACACCGACAGGTCCACCGGGGCGGACTCGATCTCGCGGGTCTCGTCCAGGCGGGCCAGCATGAGCAGGTCCTCGACGAGTGTCTTCATGCGGGCCGACTCCTCCTCGATGCGGCGGAGGATGACGGGCAGGTCGACCGCGGGCTCGCCATCGGGGCCGGCCGGGCGCTCCTGGCCGAGGCGGAACAGCTCGGCGAAGCCCTGGATGGACGTCAGCGGCGTCCGCAGCTCGTGGGAGGCGTCGGCGAGGAACTGGCGCAGCTTGCGCTCGGTGGCGTCGCGCTCGGCGAAGGCCTCCTCGAGCTCGGTGAGCATGGTGTTGATGGCGAGGCCGAGCTCGCCCACCTCGGAGCGGTCGTCGGCGGGCTCGACCCGCTGGTGGAGGTCGCCCGCCCGGATGGTCCGCGCCGTGCCGGCCATCCGCTCCAGCGGGTGCAGGCCCCGCCGCAGGATGAGCCACGACCCGCCTGCGAGGAGGGCCAGCAGGGTGGCGCCGGCGACGGTCTCGATGAGGATCAGCTGCTGGAGCGACTGGTCGACCTCGTCCAGGGGGATGGCCACGATGGTCACGAGGCCGGAGCGACCGTCCACCGGGCCGGCGAACACCCGCCAGCGGGTCCCGCCCTCGACCGAGCCGGTCTCGAAGACCTCGCTCCCCCCGGCGACGTCGACGTCGTCGGGGATGTCCGGCTGGGCGTAGTCGTCCGACAGCTGGACGCTGGCGAGGACGGTGCCGTCGGCGTCCTGGAGCTCGCCGTAGGTGCCGGTGGGCGCCACCACCTGGGGCTGGGGTCGGTTGGGGTCGCCCGCGTCCTGCCCGGGGAGGCCACCGGTGCGGCCGTCGCCGTCGAGGTCGATGCCGTCGGCCTCTCCCCCGGCCTGGCCCAGCATGGTGATGGTGACGGGGGCGACCGACGACCGGAGCTGCTCGTCGACCTGGTCGTAGCGCGACCGGGCGTACAGGGAATAGGTGGCGAACCCGAAGATGAGCAGGCCGACGGTGGCCAGCGCGGTGAGTCCGAGGGTGAGGCGGGCACGGAGGGTCACGGCTCAGCCCCTCGGCCGGCGGTCCGCAGGGCGCTCACGACCCGCATCCTGGCGCATCCCCGGGACGGGAGCGAGCACGCGGCGGTGCGCCGGGGCGGCGGGCGCACCCGTGCCCCTGTCCACGCCGGCGGTTTCGGCCGCGAGCGTCCTGCGGAACGCTCGCCCGGGTCGGCGTCCCTCCCGGACGGCCATCAGGCGGCGACCGGGATGCGGCCCGGCGGCGCGGGCGGCGCCGGGACCACGTCCCGGTCCAGCGCGACCCCGTGTGCGGCCACGGCCGCCGGGGCCTCGACGGGCCCACGGCCGTCGGCGCCGACCGCGGGAGCGAGATCGGTGGGAGCGAGGTCGGAGGGGGCGTGGGCGTCGATGCCGGCGCCGGCCGCGGGGGCCGGGACCGAGACGGCCATCGGGCCGGCGCAGGCGGGGAGGGGCCCTTCGTCCCCCGCACCCGAGCCGTCGGTGCGGGGTCCGGGGCCGCGCCGGGCGAAGAGCACCCGGTCGAGCACGAGGAACTGGAGGACCCACAGCGAGCCGAAGGCCGCCAGGTTGGCGACCTCGACCGCCGCGGTGCGCCAGAACGCGTCGAGACCCGCGGCCGTGGCCCACTGCCCGACGGTCGCCACGAGGAAGGTGGAGAGGGCGAGGCCGGCGAAGGAGAGGACGCAGAACGGCCCGATCTCGGCGGCCAGCGAGCGCCTGCCGGTCCTGCCCCAGACCCAGCGGCGGTTGAGCTCGAAGGACGGGACGGTGCCCACCCCCGTGGCCACGATGTTGGCCCAGCCGGGGGTGAGGGTGGCGGTGGCGACGAGGGCACCGAGCACGGTCATGCTCGTGGCCGTCGCGATCAGCGAGACGGTGCCGTAGCGCGCGAGCTGCCACACGCGGTGAGCCAGGTGGCCGAGGCCGAGCCGAGCCAGCAGCCCGTCGACCCGGCCGCGCACGCCCTCGATTCGAGCACCTCCGAGGACGGCGCCGGAGGTGTCGGCCGCTGCGCCGCTCGAGGTGGAGGCGACGGCGTTCGGATTCCGGACGCGCTCGCCTCCACCTCGGCTCGGGAGGGGCGTCCGGCTCATCGGACGCCGGAGCGGGCCGCGGCGCCGGCGGGGCGGAAGACCCAGCGGCGCAGGAGCAGGAAGCGGGCGACGGCGGCGACGCCGTTCACCAGGGTGAGCACCAGCAGCTGGGCGCCCAGGCTCGTGGTCCCGGCCGCGGCCAACACGCCGAGCGCGACGAGGTCGAGCACCAGGGGGAAGGCCGCCACCGCGGCACCGGCCACCACGTGACGGCGGCGCTCGCTGCGGCCCGAAAGGGAGAAGGTGAGGCGGCGGTTGGCCGCGGTGTTGACCACCGAACAGAGGCCGAAGGCGACGAACAGCGCCCCGACCGCCCCGAGGGGGCCGACGAGCAGCGCGAAGAGCACCGCGAACACGACGGTGGACACGAGGCCGATGGATGCGAAGCGGACCAGTTGCGCCGCCAGAGTCGGTCGGGCGGCGTTCAGGCCACTGGGGGTGGGTGCCGGCAGTCCCGCAGTGAGGGTCACCTCGCCCCGGGCCGTGCGCTTGAGCATGCGCCAGATGCCGAGGAGGTCGTCCCGGGCGGTGCTGACCACGTCGACGCGCGAGTCCGGGTCGTCGACCCAGTCCACCGGCACCTCGTGGATGCGCAGCCCGTTGGCCTCGGCCAGCACGAGCAGCTCCGTGTCGAAGAACCAGCCCTGGTCCTCGACCAGGGGCAACAGGGCGCGGGCCACGTCGCTCCGCACGGCTTTGAAGCCGCACTGCGCGTCGGAGAAGCCGTTGTGGAGGGTGGCCCGGAGCAGGAGGTTGTAGCTGCGCGAGATGGCCTCTCGCTTCGGGCCCCGCACGATGCGCGACGCCGCCGCGAGGCGGGTGCCGATGGCGACGTCGCTGTGGCCCGACACCAGCGGGGCGACGAGGGGCAGCAGCGCGTCGAGGTCGGTGGAGAGGTCGACGTCCATGTAGGCCACCACGGGTGCGGGGCTCGCCGTCCACGCCGCCCGGAGCGCACGCCCCCGACCCTTCGCGTCGAGGTGCACGCCCTGGACCCCCTCGAGCTCGTAGGCCAGCCGGCAGGCGATGGGCCAGGTGCGGTCGGTGCTGGCGTTGTCGGCCACCGTGATCAGCCACGGCAGCGGGAACTCCTCGGTGAGGTAGGCGTGGAGCCGCCGGACCGACGCCTCGATGCCCGACTCCTCGTTGTAGACGGGCACCACGATCTCGACGACGGCCGTCCGCCGGCGTGCATCGCTGGCCAGCACGGACAGCAGGTCCCGGTCGGCCACGACGCCCGGCACGCCCGTGCTCGGGTGGTGGACCCGGGCCGCCTGGGCGACCCGACCCGAGGCCGTCGACGAGGCGGTGGTGTCGACGTGGCGGGGAGGGGCCGCGGAGGTCGTCGGGGTGGCGGGGACGGCGAGGTCGCTCATGGGGGCAGGTTCGGCGCCGGCGCTCAGGGCATCCTCGGCCCTTCCTGGGAGTTCGCTGAGAAAGCCGGCGAGAACGTCGATCGCGGCCCGCGCCGCATCTACGGTGGCGTCCGTGAGCGACGACGGCGGCCAGCCCACGATTCTCGTGGTCGACGACGAGGAGCACATCACCGAGCTCCTGTCGATGGGCCTCGGCATGCACGGCTTCGAGGTCGTGCGCGCCGCCAACGGCCGCGAGGGCCTGGCCAAGGTCGAGGAGGTGCGCCCCGACCTCATCGTGCTCGACGTGATGATGCCCGAGCTCGACGGGTTCGAGGTGGCCCGCCGCCTCCGCCAGGTCGAGGGCGCCGGCACCCGCATCCCCATCATCTTCCTGACCGCCCGGGACACCACCGCCGACAAGGTCGAGGGGCTCCGCCTCGGGAGCGACGACTACGTCACCAAGCCCTTCAGCATCGAGGAACTGGTCGAGCGGGTGAAGGCGGTGCTGCGGCGGACGTCCGGCGTGCGCGCCGGGGGCACCAAGCTCACCTACGCAGACCTCGAGCTCGACGAGGAGACCCGCGACGTCTGGCGCGGCGGCCAGCCAGTGGATCTGACCCCCACCGAGTACAAGCTGCTGCACTACCTGCTCTCGAACCCGCGACGGGTGCTCACCCGCAACCAGATCCTCGAGCACGTGTGGGACTACACCTTCGAGGGCAACGCCAGCGTGCTCGAGACCTACATCTCGTACCTGCGCCAGAAGGTCGACCACGTCGACCCGCCGCTCATCCACACGGTGCGCGGCGTGGGCTACAGCCTCCGCCTCCCTCGCGACGCCACCGCCTGACCCCCCGACTTGGGCCGCTGACGGCCGCGCCGGGCTTCGCTAACGTGCTCGGAGGCGGGTCCGCGGGTGGCCCCCAGGCGGAGGGTGAGATGGGCACGAGGCACAACCGGGGACCGTGCCGGCAGGCGCCGCTCCGAGCCGTCCGGTCCCTCGCCGTGGCCAGCCTTCTGGCCGTCACCGTCCTGACGTCGACGTCCACGGCGACCGCCGGCGCGCAGACGACTGCCCCCGAGGTCGCCGCCCCCGAAGCGTCGGCCCGCTGGCTCCAGGTCGACGCGGGCTTCCTCCACACCTGCGGCATCACCACCGGGCACCGCCTCTACTGCTGGGGCTTCGACGGCGGCTTCGCCCTGGGCGACGGCGGCGGGCGGCGCAGTCGCAACGTCCCCGTCGAGGTCGCCGGCCACACCGCCGACTGGGCCCAGGTCTCGGCCGGCTACGACCAGACGTGCGCGGTGAAGCTCGATCACCGGCTCTTCTGCTGGGGCACCGACACCCTCGGCCTGCTCGGCAACGGCCCGGGCCAGCAGGACGCGGCCGGGCCGGTGGAGGTCGCCGGTCTCACCACCGACTGGGCCCAGGTGGCCGCCGGGGGCAACACGTGCGCCATCAAGACCACCGGTCACCTGTTCTGCTGGGGCAGCGACCGGTACGGCGGCGTCGGGGACGGCGGTGGGCGTGGCGACACCGGCGTTCCCGTCGAGGTCGCCGGGCAGTCGAACGACTGGCAGCAGGTGTCGGCGGGCCTCGCCCACGTCTGCGCGGTCAACACCGCCGACCGCCTCCGGTGCTGGGGCCAGGACTTCTTCGGCCAGGTCGGTGACGACGAGGCCCGGGCGGACCGCACGGCGCCCACACCCGTCTCGGGAGACCCCGCCGTGTGGGCGTCCGTGGCCGCCTCGGAAGGCCACACCTGCGCGACCACCACGTCGGACCGCCTCTTCTGCTGGGGCCACGACCACTACGGCCAGCTCGCCGCCCCGGGTCAGGACACCGCCGACCGCGGGACACCGACCGAGGTGCAGCGGAACCGCACCGACTGGGGCAGGGTGAGCGGCGGCGGCTTCGCCCACACCTGTGCCACCCGGACCACCGGGCTCCTCTACTGCTGGGGCCAGACGTGGCGGGCGGCCCTCGGGCGGAAGATCCCGTATGGGCTGCAGTTCACGCCATTGAAGGTCTTGGGCTTCACCGACTGGGCATCGGTGACGGCCGGCCTGGGCAGCACCTGCGCGCTGCGGGCCAACGGCCTCCTCTACTGCTGGGGCAACAACGAGTTCGGCCAGGCCGGAGTCGCCTCGACCGCCCGGAAGATCGTCGGCCCCACCAGGGTGGCGCTCAGCGTGTGAGCGCGTCCGCCGGCGCGCTCCTTCGCTCCTAGGGTGACGGCCATGATGGCCGAGCGGCGGTTCCGGGTGATGGGCAGCGACGCCCACGTGATCGTGGTGGGCGGCGCCGACGACGACGCCGGCGAGGCGGTCGAGCGTCGGGCCGACGAGTCGCTCCTCGACCACGCGCAGCAGCGCCTCGACCGGCTCGAATCGCTGTGGTCGCGCTTCCAGCCCGACAGCGAGGTCACGCAGCTCACCGAGTGCGCCGGCGAATGGGTCACCGTGAGCGAGGAAACGTCGATCCTCGTGCGTCGGGCCGTCGAGGCCTGGCGCATCAGCGGCGCCTCCTTCGACCCCACCGTGCTGGGCGACATGATCCGGGCCGGCTACGACCGCACCTTCGACGCCCTGGCCGCCACGCCGGGGCGCTCCGGGATCAGCCGCCTGCTTCACGGCGCCGGCGAGATCGAGGTGGACGGCAACCGGGTGCGCCTGCCCGAGGGCACGGGCTTCGACCCCGGCGGCATCGGCAAGGGTCTCGCTGCCGACTTCGTGACCGGCGAACTGCTGGCGGCGGGCGCCGCCGGCGTGTGCGTGAACGTCGGCGGCGACCTGCGCGTCCGGGGCACCGGCCCCGGCGAGGGCGGCGCCTGGACCGTGGGCATCGAGCACCCGTGGTTGGACGAGCCCCTCGCCCTCGTGGGCCTGCTCGACGGCGCCATGGTCACCTCCACCACCCTGAAGCGGCACTGGACCGTCGACGGCGAGGAGCGCCACCACCTCATCGACCCCGGCACGGGCCGGCCGTCCACCAGCGACCTCACCCTCGTGACCGTCATCGCCACCGAGGGCTGGCGGGCCGAGATCCTGGCCAAGGCCGTCCTGCTGCGGGGAAGCGAGCACCCCTTCGACCTGCTCGGCGGCACCGGAGCGGAGGCGATGTGCCTCGACCGCGACGGCCGGGTGCAGGCCACCGACGGCTTCGCCGCCTTCCTCGGCACGGCGGCGCTGCCCGACCGCGTCGACGCCTCCCCTCCCACCGGCGCCTGACCGGCGGCGGCCGGGTCAGCGGTCAGGAGGCAGGTAGCTCCTGGATGTAGGCGACGAGGGCGTCGACCTCCTGGGGTGACAGGTCGTAGCTCGGCATGATCGGCGAGAAGCCCTCGACGGTCGCCGACGCCGGGTCCTGGATGGACTGCTTCAGGTAGGCGGCGTCGGCCACGACCGTCTCGCCGTCGCTCAGCTCGACCTCGGACCCGGCGAGTCCCTGCCACGTCGGGCCCGTGCCCCCGGACCCGTCGATCGAGTGGCACGACTGGCAGCCGTTGTCGGCGGCCACCTCGGCGCCCTCCTGCGCCTGCGGCGACAGGTCGAGGTCCGCCGACGACTCGTCGGAGCCGCAGGCGGCCAACGACAAGGCGGCGGCAAGGCCGGCGAGAGCCAGCCCGGTCCCACGAATGATCCGCGACTTCGTTCGAGCCATGAGATGGAGGTCGTCTCACGGGGGCCCCTGGTTCCCGAGGCCCCTCGAGGGACCAGGTGCCAGAATCTGGACCATGGCGAACGGCGATGTGGGCGACCCGCCACCGGCCGACGCAGCAGGCCGGACCTGGGCCCCGCCGATCTGGGACGGCTCGGCCTGGGTGGTGCCGGGTACCACCTGGGCGTGGGACGGCGCCCAGTGGGTGGACCGCGCGCCGGCACCCGTCCCCGCGCCTCCGCCGCCACCCCCGCCGCCCCGTCCTCAGATGGCGACACCGGCCACGGCGCCGATGCCCACGGGCCCCGTGCCGGGCCCGCCGCCTGCCGGGGCGCCGACGTCGTGGGCGCCCGGTGGGGCGACCGGTACCGCCCCTCCCGTCAGTCGGGGCGCCGTGTTCGGCCACGTGCTGTGGCGGGTGGCCGTGGTCTGCGTCGGCGGCGGGGCCGTGGTGGGGTTCCTCTTCGTGCTCGTCCTCGTCGTGGTCGGCGACGACGGCGACCGCCCGTTCTCGTTCTTGCCCGTCGGCCTGCTGGTCGGCGGGGTCCTCGGGGCCATGCTCGCCGTCGTCGCGGCACCGACGATCGCCGGCGTGTGTTCCGGCGTCCTCGTCCCCTATCCCGGTCGGGCGAAGACGCTCCTCACCGTCCGCCTGTTGGCAATGGGTCTCGTGGCCCTCTTCCTGCTGCTGTTGTTGTCCGGCGCGGTCCTCGACGTCGGCGTCATCGCGGCCCTGGCCGGAATCACGGCGGCGTCGCTCGCCGGCGCCTGGTTCGGCTCGCCCTGGGTGATCGGCTGGTACGTCAAGCGCTGCGAGGATCCCGCCCTGGCCTGACAACACGATTCGTTGGGGCGAGCGGCACGAACGAGGTGGAACCCTTCGGGCGACTCGTGCGTCTCTACTGGTGCCATGGCGGTCGACCGAGCGGCGGAGGAATTCGCCCAGCACTACCTCGAGGAGGTGAGCCGCTGTGTGGGACTCGCCTACGTGCTCTGTGGTGACGAGGGGACGGCCGAGGAGGTGGTGGCCGACGCCTTCGCCGCCTGCTGGCCCCACTTCCGCGCCGGGAAGGTCGACGACGTTCACGCCTACCTGCGCCGGGCGGTGGTCAACACCATGAACAGCCGCCTGCGCCGCCGGCGCCACGAGCGCGCCCACCTCGAGGGGCTCCGGGCGGCGAGCGGTGCGGCGGCCGGCGGCTCGGGCGCAGGGTCGGGCTCGGGGGAGGCCGTCGCCGCCGACCGGTCCGAGCTGTGGCCGGCGCTGCTGACCCTGCCCATGGACCAGCGCACCGTGTTGGCCCTGCGCTTCCTCGAGGACCGCAGCGAGGCCGAGACCGCCGCCGTGCTCGGGGTGAAGGTCGGGACCGTGAAGTCCCGCACCTCCCGGGCCCTCAGCCAACTGCGGGCGGCGCTCGGAGAGGAGCCCACCGATGTCTGACCTGGCGACGCACCTGCGGGGCGAGCTGTCCGAGCGGGCCGATGGACCGCGCTCGGCGTCCGATCTGCCCCGAAAGCTGGGCGAGGCGGTGAGCCGGCGTCGGCGGCGGGACCGGCTCGTCCTCGGCGCCGCAGTGGTCGCACTGCTGGCTATGGGCGCTACCAGCGTCGTGCTCCGCCTCTCGGGTGACGAGGACTCGACTCCCGTCGTCACCGGCCCCGACGGCGGCGCCGGCCAGTGGGTCCCGATGCCCGAGAGCCCGCTCTCCCCCCGCACGAAGGCGCTCACCTTCACGCTCGGCGACGAGGCGTTCCTCCTCGCCGGTCAACGTCTGTGCCCGCCGAACGCGCAATGTGCGATCACGGCGGCTGAGGATGGCGCTGCCTACGACCCGACCGCCCGCTCGTGGCGGTCCATCGCCAACCTCCCCGTCGGCTTGACCCATGCGACGGTCACGGTGCTCGACGGACGCGCCTACGTGTGGGGTGAGTACTACCGGGCGGTGCCGTGCCCACCGGGAGGGACCTGTGACCCCTTCGTCGACATCTTCCTCGCGTACGACGCCACCGAGGACACCTGGACCGAGCTCCCCCTGCCGTCGCAGGTCGGGCTCGAAGCGAACCGGCTCCAGGCGGGTGATGTGCCGCCGCAACTCACGACGGACGGGAGACGAGTCATCGCCTACCTGCCGGACGAGCAGGCTGCGTCCGACGATCCCTCCGCGCCATCAGCCGTCCACGCGCTCGCCTACGAACCACCGGAACCGGCGTGCTCGACGCCGCAGATCGCGATCTCCTGCCGCAGCCCCTGGGTCGAGCTCCCCTTCGACACGCTGCGGTCGTCGACCGACCGGACCCTCGTCGGCCACGACGGCGACCTCTACCTGTTCGCCACGCTGACCACCGGCGGTACGCGTGCCGCCCTGCTCCGAGCCGGCGCCGACGAATGGACCGCTCTCCCCGACCCGCCCGGTCCGCTCGATTTCGGCGCCTACGACGTCGGAGACCTGATCGTGTCGCCCTCGCCGGGGCCCACCTCGGGGGTCCCCCCGGAGGTGCTCGTCACCGCATCGCCTGCAGCGGTCTTCGACACGAGATCCGCACAGTGGCTGGATCCACCCCAACTTCCGTTCGACGCCATGCCCCGCCCGGAACCGGCGCTGGACCGCCTCGGGGTCGTCGCCGGTCCCCGTCTCATCGCTGTGGGCGGTCTGGTCTTGGACCTCGACGCTGCATCGTGGTCGGCTCTCCCTGCGCCTACGACCCTCACCGACGAGGGCCGGGCCGCGACGTGGGTCGACGACACGCTCGTCGTGTGGGGCGGCCAGTCGCCCGACGGCGAGGTCAGCGCTGCCGGGGCCACCTGGACCCCGGGTGCGATCGACGAGTCGCCCGTTCCCGACGGCACGGCCACCGGCGGATGGGTACCCATGGCGGACAGCCCGCTCTCTCCCGTGTACAACCCCGTCGCCTTCACGGTCGGGGACGAGGTGCTGGTGATGGGCGGCGGCCCCGCCTGCCCCGCCGGCGCGGACTGCGTGACGGCGAGCTGGAGCGGCTCGACCGCCGCGGCCGCGTACGACTCGGCCGCCGACTCGTGGCGCTCGATCGCCCCGCTCCCCCACACCCTCGACGAGGCGCGCGGCGTCGTCCTCGACGGCCACCTCTTCCTGTGGGCCTGGTACTGGTGCGAGGACGAGTCCGTGTGCGGCGACGGCTACGTCGACGAGTTCTGGTCGTACGACGCCAGCGACGACACCTGGTCGACGCTCACCCCGCCGCCTGACGGGACGGTCGACGGCGAGCGGGACGCCGCCTTCGGGCTCACCACCGACGGGCGGGGGATCATCGCCTTCGGCTCGATCCGTGCCGGCGACGACGCCGACGTCGCGTACGACCCTGCGGAGGACGCGTGGTCGCCCCTGCCGGTCGATCCCCTGCGCCCCACGTATCCCCGCACGATCATCGGGGTCGGCCGCGACCTCTACCTGTTCGCCGGCGTCGACGCCGATCCCACGAGCACCCGGGTCGCCGTCCTGCGGGAGGGTGCGGCCTCGTGGGAGACCCTGGCGACATCGCACGCGCTGGCCGATCCCTACTGGTACGGGATCGGCTGGTACAGGGTCGGCAACCTGGCCGTCCAACCGTCACCGGGGCCGCCCGCGGGCGACGGGGCCGACCCGTCAGCGCCGTACACGGGCATCTTCGACACCACCGCCGACGCGTGGGTCGACCCGCCCGTCTCGCCGACCGACCCGCCGCCGTACGACACCGCCGTGCTCGGCCCCGTCGCCGGTGACCGGCTCATCGAGGTCGCCGGCTACGTGTTCGATGCCGGCGCGGGCACCTGGACGCCCCTTCCCCCCACCGACCTCCTGGCCGACGGCGGCGCCGCCGGCGCCTGGATCGGTGACACCCTCGTGATGTGGGGCGGCGCTGACGAGCTCGGCAACGACGAATCCGACCGCGGCGCCGCCTGGTCACCGGCACCCTGACCCCTCGCGCCGAGTGGAGCCGCGCCGGCACACCGTCGATGGCGCCTTCGCAGTGACGCCGGTGGCCTGGCCTCGCCGCTTCGATCAGCCGATCGGGCCGCCGCGAACGCCTCGACGAGCACCTCTGAGCAGGAGCAGCGACGACCCCATACCTGTCATACCCCCTGGTGAGAATGGGGGCATGGTCGATCCCGCCGCCGCTCCCTTCGCCGGCGCCGGCGCGCCGGGGGACGGGGTGGCGGTCGAGGATCGGGTGGGGTGGGGGCCGGGGGCTCGGACGCAGCGGGTGCGGGACCTGTTCGCCCAAAAGGAGCGCACCGAGGCGGCGTTGCTCGCCGAGGTCGCCCAGTGGGACGCCGCGAAGGATTGGGCGCTCGACGGTCAGCTCTCCGCGCCGACGTGGCTGGCGTGGCAGACCCCGGTCACCAAGACCGTCGGCGGGCGTTTGATCGCCGACGCCACGTTCCTCCGGGCCCACGACGACATCGGCGCCCTGTTGGCCGCGGGTGAGTTGTGCTGCGCGCACGTGACCGCGATGGCCAAAGCCGCCAAGGGCCACGAGACCGAGTTCGCCATCTGCAAAGAGTCCCTGGTGGGCTCGGCCCGCGAGATGAACGCCACGGACTTCGCCGCGGTGATGGCCGGG